>DATLUO010000229.1 GCA_035533075.1 Pirellulales bacterium
GGCGGCCGAGTTGGCCAAGCGCCAGCACGAAGACGGTTCGTGGACCAACTCCAATGCCCGCTGGCTGGAAGGCGACGCCAATCTCGTCACCGGCTACGCCTTGCTCGCGCTTTCCTACTGCCGGCCGCACGAAAAAAAGTAAAGTAGAGTGACTCTGAACCTGGAAGCGTCGCCAGGTCAGAGGACCGACTCCAGCAGTCGGCTCAATTCGTCGTCGCTCAACTGCACGGGGTTGCCGTTCATGCTGTTGCCGCGCGATCCGGCCACAAGGTCGGCAAGCTGCTCGCGGCGAACGCCAAGCTCGCTCAAACACCTCGGCACGCCGATCGCCGCGGCCAGACGATCGATGGCCGACAGCAGCGCGTCGGCCGCGTCGGCTTCGGACCGCCAGGTTCCGCGCAACGCCCCGCGGGCCAGCTCGGCCAGGGCCGTTTCGCAAACCGGCCTTGATCTGCTCCGGGCCGCGCGTGGCGTGGCACACGCCCTCCCGGTACGTCAGCCCGCCCGAGTCGAGCGGACGCAGCAGATATTGCTCGTAGAAGTTACTGATGGGCAAAAGGCCGGCCGTCTTGCGTCGCTGATATGGCAGCGTTTCAGGGGCCAATACGAACGCCCGCCTTCGCCACCTCAACGACAGGTCACTCCTAATCCTAAATCAATCGCTTCCGCACTAGAATGAGGCAGCATGCGGTTGGTTCATCGTCGCTCGCACGTTCGTCAAGGATGCGAGCCGTTGCCGCCCACGCCGCCTTGAAGGCAAGCAGCCCTAAGGCACGCGGAAATCGACGCCGCAGGCCGAGTGATCGTTGAATGGCAATCGGAGACCGTTGGCGGCCAAATGACCGGTAGAGCATGCCGCCCGTCCAATTGCTCCACGTTTCCCATCGGCGAAGCTGCCTCAGCGAAAGATAGCCCGTGATGGCAGGCGCGCCGAATCCCGCGCGCGACAGCTCCTCACGCCAACGCTGGCGCGACCAATAGTTGACGTGCGCGAGGCGTCGATCGATGTCAGCCAGATATGCCGCGCGCGTGCGGCGGCTGAATTTGGCCGGCCCCGCTAGAAGTTCGTGGAACTCCACGGAAGGGACGGTGGCGGCGAGCAGTCCGCCTGGCGCCAGACAACGCGAGATTTCGCCAAGGGCCGATGGTAGCTCGCAAATGTGTTCCAAGACGCTGTTGGCTATGGCCAAATCAAACGCACCGTCTTCCTCGGGCACCGCGTTCGCAGGGGCCGTATGGACGCGGTCGTAAATCCCCGCTTGCTCGGCCAGCTTCGTCTCGTGGGGGTCAGCGTCCACGCCGACCAGCCGCCACCGCGCCCGCGCCGCCTCGCGCAAAATGCGCGTCACATGGCCGTCGCCACATCCAATGTCGAGAACGTTTCCGCTGCTCGGCAGCTTGGGGCCGAGCGCGGAGAGCTCAATGGCGCGCCACACGTTCGTGGCTGGCTGAAACGGCGCGGAACACATCAGTTCCCGAAACAGCGCTCGCGCGCGCATGGACGAATACGCAATCGCGGGCGCGCGGCGGCCTGCGCGCGCAGACCGGAAATCAATCGATGGAGGCATTTGCGCCCTCGAGCTGCGGCTGGTCGTCATCGCGCCGGTGCATGTCGAAGATGCTGATTAGGAACGAACCAAAGAGCGTCTCAACGGCCAGCACAAATAGGGTGCAAGCCAGAATCCAAAGCCCCGGGCTGCTGACCTCGAGGCTGCTGGCATAACGCGCGAGCACCGGTAGGCCGCAAAAGGCCGCCGCCGTCAAAAGTGCCACCCCCGTGACGAGCCCGCGCTCCACCGAGAGCGCCGCGGTGAGACGCCCAAGGCGGCGGTCTTCAAAAACCGGATCCATCGCCGCCGCGTGCATCTTGGCCAGCACGCCCAACAGGGCCACCTGAGATCCGCAGATCGAAAGAATGGAGGCGGTAAACATCAGATTTGGACCGAACATACCGTCGTGTTGACCGTAACCGGCGAAGAGCAGCAACGGAATGACGCAAACGCCAATCAGCGCGACCAGCAAGCCGGGCAACAGAAAAAGGTGCAGTGGGCTTAGCATGAGCATCAGCCTGAGATGCCTCCACCCGTCTCGAAAGCTCCGGAGGTGCGGTGGCCGGTCCCGGCCGTCGGGAGCCAAAATGATCGGGATCTCTTCGATGCGAAGGCCGGCTAGAGACGCCTTGATCAGCATTTCGCTGGCGAGCTCCATGCCCGACATGCGCAGGTTCATCGCGCGAAGCGCCGTCTTGCTCATCCCGCGCATCCCGGATTGCGAATCCCCCACGCCAACGCGATACATCGCGTTCACCAAGAATGACAGCAGCGGATTGCCGATTCGCCGATGGAGCCAGGGCATGGCGCCGGGCAAGACACCCCCGGCGAAGCGATTGCCGATCACCAGGTCCGCTCCGCTCCGCAGTCGTTCCACGAACCTCCCGACCTCGTTAAAGTCATAGCTTTCATCGCAGTCACCGAATACGACGTACTCGAACCGCGCTTCGCGAAAGCCGCGGCGCAGCGCCGCACCGTATCCGCGGCGGCGCTCGACCACCACGCGTGCGCCCGACGCCCGCGCCACCGCGACGCTGGCGTCGTTCGATCCGTTGTCAACGACCAGCACCTCGCCCGTAATTCGCAAACGGGCCATTTCGGCGACCGCTTTTAGGACGCACCGGCCAACGGTGCGCTCTTCGTTGAGGCACGGCATCAGAACGGTAAGCGGCACACCCTTGGACGCCATGACCTCCGCGGCATCGTTCTCCAACTGTGTTGCCTGAGCCACGGGCTCCGCGACAGTCTGCATGTTTCAGCCCTTTCGAAAATCCTCAGACGCCCCTGGCCTACAAATCGCCCACGGGCGGCTGCGCAAGCGGCCCAATAAGCCCAACACCCAGCGGACTGACTAGCGCCGCGTAAACGCGGCCCTCGACGTCCTCCGAAAGAAACTGCAGATGGCCGTCGGCGAACAGCACGTTGACACCGCCCGGATGAAACGAGTTTGGCCAAGGCGCTTGACCCTCTTTCTCGCGAAGGCCACTGTTGATCGCTTCGTAAGACCACGGCCCGCCGGAGTGGTCGTTGGCTTTGGCCAGATTGACGTTGCCGGCGGCGCATTTCGCGTTCTCGCAAATGTATCCGCTCAGCACGAAGGCGCTCGCACGCGGCCTGGGCGAGGCCCAAGTCGCGCCGCTGGCCGCGTCGTACCCCGCGCGCACATTCTCTGAAAGCATGATGGTCCGCGACAATCCGTCGCGTACAGAGTCGAGCGAGTGATGGCGGTGGCTGCCGAAGCTCATCGGCCAATTCTCCAGGAAGAACAGGCCCATGCGGTAATACAAGTCGCGGTCCGACGGGGCACCGTCGGCCGACTCGTTGGCGGGGCAGACAACGCCGTTGCCATTCAGATCAATCGGGTGGATTCCCGGCGTTGGCGAGGACGCCGATCGCCAAATCGCCGGACAATCGCTGGGAACTGTCCAACCGACCCCCAGGTTGACAACGTAGCTCAGGTTTCCTTCCCCCGGCACGAAGCTGTCGTCGTCGGGGCAGATTAAAACGTTGATTTGGGTCGCGCTGAGGGAGCGGTTACCGGGATCTTCATAAAGCTTATCGAAATTCCACAGCGCCTGGACGTCGCGGCGCTCGATTCGCGGCAAGGGCGCAACTACCCAGTTGTGGCGGTCCTGCACGGCGCCCGCGCTGAAATACCCCGCTCCGGGGAAATGGCCGCGCGCGGTTGCCTCGCCCACCATCGCCAGCCCCAGATTTCGCAAATGGTTCGCGCATTGCATCGCCCGCGCTCGCTCGCGCGACGCGATCACCGCCGGCAACAGAAGGGCCAGCAGCATCCCAATGATGCTAATCACGACGAGTAGCTCGACGATCGTGATTCCGTGGCGTTTTCTCGAGCGACACATCGCTAGTCTCCTACCGAGGGGCGTCTTGGTCTGCCGTCGCGCTTGTTAGCTTTTAACGCTTTGAAACGTAAAGCCAAGCCCTCCGCGGAGGGTGCTGCGGCTCCGGCAACAGACTCATCGAGCCCGCTGCCAACGTGGTAGATATAGATCGAGTAGCCCGCCATGGCGACCGGCTTCAAGCGCCGAAAAGTTGCGTAACGTGGATCGAAGGTCAGCCCTCCTAGCCCGTACCCGTACAGACTATTCACGCTCAGGGCATACCATCCTTGGGGTAGCCTGCAGCGTGCAACGTCGGGTACCGGATCGCAGTCGATTCCCGCGATGCGCGGATCAAACATGCCGAAATAGGCCAATCTTAACGGCCGCGCTTCGGGGTGGCTGTCCAGCCAACGCTTGAGCTCGAGCAAGTCCTGGCCCCAATCAATGTTGCTATCAAGCAGGTGTTCATGGCCGCGCTCCGGCCCGCCAACCAGCTCGTTGAAATATGAGAGTTGATACGGATAGACTCGCAGGCTGCTTGCCGTTGAGAGAGCCACCGCTATTGCGACAAGCCACCGGACGGCCCCCTGAGGATCGTACAGGGCGCGGCCAGCGCGGCCAATTAAAATGAAAACAAAAGGCAACGCGGGCAGAATGTATCGGAAATGTTGATTCATTCCCGTTTGGGAGCTCACGAGTACTAGAATCGAGGCCGGCGGAAGTAGCAAAACTAATTCATCGCGCAGGCCGGCCCTCCATGCCCCGCGGGCCAGCGCACCTGCAAGAGCAATCGTCGCCAGCAACCATGTTCCCAACGGCGTCTTAATCGCGAAGGCGTACAGGTAGTAGTACCACCAGCCGGCGCGGCGCATTTCGCCGCGAAGGTAGGAGAACCGGCCGCCTTCAAGATCGCATAGCTGAATGTCGACGCCCTGCACGTAGTCCTCGGGAAAAGGAACGCGCAGCGTGCCAAGCCAGCGACCGGTAAAACGGTTGCGCGCTTGAAAGGCTCCGCTATCGCCACCGCCAAGTCGCGAACTGTGGAAACCGTAGCTGCCCAGCGGACGAAAGCTGCCCACGAAGTCGTAGGCCAGGTTCATAATAAATAGCGCGAGCGCCAACATGGTCGCGAACTGAACCGCTGCGCGCCACCGCACGCCATGCTGATGGACATTCTGAGGCGCGCGCGACACAAGCCAAAGCGCCGGCAGTAAGGCAAACAAAATGAACCAAGTGCTCTTTGTGATTTCGGTGAGGCCGATGAGGGTGCCCGCCCCGATGGCGGAGCACCACGTCCGTCGCTTGCTCCATCGCCAAAATCCGTGACAAGCGGCGGCGCCAAGTGATGTGGCAGCAAGGTCAGGCGTGATGAGTTGGGCATGTGCCAGAACGTTTGGACTGAAACACCACAGCCACAAGGCAAGGGCGCCCGCGCGCGGGCCAAACAGGTCGGCCGACCAGCGGTAGCACACGAGTGCGCCTAGGGCGCTGAACGGAAGGCAGGCCCAGCGCGCCATCGTAAAGAGCCAGAACGACCGCTCTCCGTTGGCTTCGATGAAGTCCGTACCGACGGCGAATTCGGGCCGCGAAACCATGGCCGCGCCCGACTGACGCCAGTCGGTGCGCGGCGACGCGCAGAGCACGGGCAAGGCCGCAATCATTCTGACAAGCGGCGGATTCACCGCGTAAAGCGAATACGAGCGAAACTGCCAATGGCTGATCCCAGCGGGCAAGTGCGCAACCTCGTCAACCGTCGGACTCTGTCGCGTGGCGGACCAGGCAAGGAGCCCTAAGTGGACCGTGAGGACGGACGCGATGAACACCTTGATGCGAAACCCGGCATCGGTGGCGCGCGCCGCACCTGAGAGCGCCGAACGCGGGGCGGAAAGGGTCGCTGTCGCCGTTTGTTCAAACATCGGGCGCTCGCGGTCGCCGCGCCCGGCGGTTGAAGGCCAGCACCGCGAGCCACGCTCCCGCCATCGTCGCGCCGGCGGCGAGCAGCGCGGCGGAAAAAAGCCTTGCCACCGAGGGCCGCAGTTCGGCAAAGACAATCGCTTCTCCCGTCCAGTGTTCGCGCAACCACTCCGTCCGCTCTGCACCGGCGCGACGCGTGACCGGCTCAAAAACATGGGCGGTCGTCTCGCCAGCCATGCCGTCGTACACGACGCAGTGCCGGTCGTCTATAATCAGAATCGAGGGGACGGGCAATTCAGCCAACGCGTCGCGAGGTCCAGCGATTGCGCGCGGTCGCAAGCCGAACGACTGGCACAGCTCGACGAGTCGCGGCGCGCTCACCCCGTCATCGGCGAGCTGCGCGCGATCGGTGACGTCCTCGAGTCGCGCATCGCGTCCCAGCCGGCGAAGGCAATACCAGACCGAGAGCGGGGCGCAGGCCACGCGATTGACGCGCGAGCGCGCGACGTACTCGTCGATATCGGCCGACGAGATGCCACCTCCAAACGTGAAGGTGAAGCAGCACATTACAAGTTGCGGTGTCAGCAAGGCGAGATCCCTCGTTCCTTTGCGCCTGAATGAGCAATCAGCGTGACGTCGGCGCACCCCATTTATCTCGTCGAAAACGGAAATTGGTGCATTCGTTGCAAGACAACGATGATCGCCACAAGAGATAGTCCAACGGTGCATCCAATAAGTATTGGCCGCAGCCACGGTGATCTCACGGCGACGTCGGGCACGCGGATGATTTCCGGCAGGTCGCCGGTGAGCACGGGCAACTTCCCAACGATGAAGACCGTCGTGTTTCCCGGCGTACGCGAGTCGTTGATGTGCGTGCCAAGAGCGAGCGCCATCTGGAAGTCTTCCTCCGGGACCACGTCGTTGACGAGTTCCGCGTTCGTGATGTCATAACGCGTGTAGTAATCGCTGTCCGTGCCGGGCGCGCCCCGGAATTCGCATCGGCGGGGTAAGAAGAAGTCTGGGGCAGCCTCAAAAAAGTCGCTCGACTTGAACAGAAGTTGCGGCTTACCCGAAAGATCGAGATATTCGATCAGCGGAAGCGCATAGCCAAGGCTGGGAGCGACGTGAAGCCGCAACGTGCCGCCGTCTTTCAAAGCCTCACTGGGCCACCCGAATGCTGTATTGATGTGGCCCTTGTCGACCGACCACTCGACGATGTCGGTGGCGACGCCCTCGCGCAGCTCGCCAGGGAGCAACTTGGCCTCGGCGCGGTGCTCGTCGATAAATTTGGTGCAGCCCTTAATCCAGATGGTCCCGGCGTAATAAGGCGGAGACGGATGGTCTGCGTCGATCGGCTCTGGCGGAAAAATGTTAGCGACTCGATGCACGCCCCCCCCATCGAGAAACTTGGCCTCAAGGTAACTAAGATGCATGCCGCGATGGTCAATCGCCACACCAGGGTTTACAGGCGACCGGAGCGCCCAGCTCCGTCCCATCAGACTTAGCCTGTAGTCGGCGCTGTGGATGGGCTTGCCCTTTCCGGCAAAGCCGCACTCGAGACGGTACTCGATGCGTCCGCTCACCAGGGCGCCGGCCCGCGCGACAACGCCACCGACGACGACGTCCGCGTCCGCGGAGGGCACCGCCGCTTGAACGCCGTTGCCGCCGACGGCGGCGTGCAATCCTGAAGCTACTATGGCGATTCCAGCGAAAGAGAGCCGTAGTGATGGAAGCATCGATTACCTCAGCGTCTTGTCAGAAGCTTGCACGCGGCCCGGTGCGGCGTGCGTCAGGAGGCGAGCCTGTGGCCGCCCTATCCGCACGCGGGATTGGGCTGGCCGTTGACGCACACGTTGCCGCTGGCGCAGATGCACACAGGGACGGTCTGCCCGCTCTTGTCCGCGGAAAGATAGTTGGACGGGCAGTACGCTTGTCCCATGGGGCAATTCCCCTGGGCCGGCGGCCCCCCTATAATCGTGCATGAGTCGACGGGGAACGCGACGTACGATTGAGTGCAGATAGCTTTGTACAAAACGCCTTTGCACGTGGCGTTGGTGCAGCTTCCGGTGAATACCTGGGTCTTGCATTGGAACCCGGTAGTTGAGAAGCACCCGAGCGCGGCGTTGGTCTTACATGAGGTCATCAAACCTTTGAGGCAACATGATTGCAGCGCCCCGGGGCACTGCTGGCCCAGGTGCATGGCGGAAAGTCGCTCCGCCGCGATTGGCGCCCATCGCGATTGTGGCGCAAGGGCCAAGATCGCTCCGAGAAACAACAAACCAGCCCCCGCGGCGGCGAACGCTGCCTCTAATGATCTCAACCGGCGTTGGACTAACATTTGCAACACTCCTTCCTAAAGAGTTGTCATAGGAACAAAAAACAATATCATCATCCGGCAGGCGCCGGCTATTTAACAATCCTGAACGGCACCAGCAGGGGCTCTCCAGGCCCGCAAGTGACGGCCAGATCGCCGCGCCGTGGGGGCGGGGCATCCGCGCGTGATTGAACACGTAGCCGAGCTGTCAGGAAACCGGCGTCCGATCGCGCCGGCGCCCACTGCCATTCAACCTCAAACCCTTCCGCAGCGACGGAGCTGATCGGTTGCGACGCCAGCTTTGGCCCGCTGAGCAAAAGTTTCGTCTTGCCAATGCCATCGCTGCCGACGCGCACGGCCGCTAGTCGCGGATGCGATTCGAGACCGATCACGCGGCGGAAGAAAAGTGGCAGGACGCTCGACGTGCTTTGCGGGGCCTTGCCGCTCGAGGTTTGTAACTTCGCGGAGATTTTCGCGAGGGCCTGCTCGCCTTCTACATCGGCCAGCGCCACGCATTTTACGCGGCAGACCCCCCCCCCCCCGGAATCGCCGCTGCACGAGACGACCTCGAACGCCGTGGAAGTGCTGGCGGCGGCGATCGACATCCAGTCGATGGGCAGACTGCTCCGCAAGTGAACCGCTCTGACCGCACCTTGCAGCACGTCGTCAGCACCGAACGACAACGACTCCGGCTCTAGCTCGAACGCCATCGTCACGTCGCACTTAATGATGTACCTCGCCGTGTGCCGAGATCCGCGAGCCGCCGTCCAGAGAATGGAGCCGCCCTTTTGGATCGGGCCAATTTGCGCCGTCGTGTCGACGGAAACGTCGACTGTCGCGGTTTCGCCGGGAAGGAGATGCCGGCTGCTCAGAAGCAGTTTGGTACAACCGCAGTTTCTCCCGATGTCTTCGTCACGCTCGACGACGAGCTCGTCGGCGGACGGATTCGTGAAAGTGAATGAGTGAGAAACGGTCGCCCCGGCGACGACCGCCCCCGCGTCGTGTTCAAACACCACAGGCGACGGCTCTGGGTGATCGGTCGCGACCGCATTCTGCGGCCCCGACGTGACGGCGTCGACGGGTTCCGCGACGGTGGCCTTGCCGCAGCCAGCGATCACCACTGCCGCACTCAACAGCATTGCAGCCAAGCCGGCACGGAATTCGAGAGGCCTGTCTTCGCCCATTTTCGATGCTCGCAATAGCAGAGGGTCTTTGAACCAAACCAGCGCGAATTTAGTGTGGCCGCCAGCAACTGTCAAGGGGCAGGGAGCAGGTGCGTCGGCGCAGCCCCGCTCGCGCGTTCGTCGATTGGCGACTTTCCTAGGGGGCGGCAGGCCACTTTTGCGCGAAAATTGTGTTTGCCCTAACCTTGACCGCGCGGATATCAAAGCCCGGACCGCCAGCGAGGCGCGGGTAAATCTCGGGAAAAGCATCAACGCAACGAGGCGTCTCCCCGTACAAATCGAGGGCGACCCAGTCACGGCGCTTCGTGGCGACGAAATCCACCCTATGGTGGCCCAAGTAGCGCCAGAGCGCCTCGGGCGAGGTCAAGGTGCGCGGATTGCACACATGAAATTGCCGCCGAGAGCCGTAAAAGGGATAGACCCGATCTTCGAGAACACAGATCCGTGCGGCATCGCGCAGGCGGCGCTCAATCTGGGTGAACACATCGGTTGAAAAATCGCAGTCGAACCGCGCCGCGTACCCTCTGTGCCACCAATTGGAAAGGCAGTAGACCCCAGCCGCAGGCACGCAAACCATCAGCGCCGCCGTGCAAAACGCATAGACGCGGCCCCTCGGCGTCGCTCGCGTCACCAAGGCCCAAACGACCAGCGCGGCGAGTATGATATTGAGGGCGGTCAGCAAGAGATCCGAAGCGTCGTAATAGAGGGCGAGCCAGGGCCACGTCCGCGCCACGCGCGACCACACCTGCCAGATCGCGATGGCGGCCACCCCAACGGTTATGGCGGCGTGCCAGGTGCGCGATCCGCGCGGCACGAGGCCGTAGGCTACGTACAGCGCGGCCACCGCTGACGTGATCGAGAAGCAGAGGCTGTATCGCGCGGGGGTTTGCCCCGCGTAAAGCTGATTGAGTGTGCCCGGCTCGTTCTCCACGCTAAACGGCGTTACGAGAAACACCGCGGCGGCCCCCACGAGCGCGACCAACAACAGCGACGCGCGATCGCGCCGACGCGGTCGCATTTGCGCGCGCCCCGCCAAGAGAGCCTGAGCGAGCAGGCCTGTGTGCGTTAGCGGCGCGACGACGACAAAGAACGTCGGGCAAGGCCCCATCACGTTTAACAGCGTTTGCCACGCGGCGCGGAACAAATCTGGATTCCTGTTTCCAGCGAGCGTCGTCGACCAGAGACCGGCCGGATAGCCGACCTCAGGAAGCGGCTCGCGCAGGCCCATCGGGTAAAGCGGGCTTCCTGTCAGGACGAGGTTGCGAAAGTACCAGTAGCCGGCAAACGGTGCCGCGAAGATGACGGCCAGCAGCACGTCGCGCGTCGCGCGCCGCCAACCGTTTCGCCCCATGAGGGCCAAACCGACCGCGACAAGTAGAACGACGGCGTAGCCAGCCGCGAAATACTTCACGCCGCCTAGTAGCCCGACGGAGACGCCGTACAGCGCGAGATCGGCCCGCCGGCAAGATCGTAGATACCGCAGCGCGTAGCAAAGCGCGGCAAGCCAATAGACGCCGACGGCGAGATCGTTGGCCGCCCGCGCGACCTGATCGAAGGTCGGTTGCACGCACACGATTGCCAAGGCGCCCAGATGGCGCGCGGCGGGCGGAAGCCGCAATAGCCGACCCAACTCGATGGCGGCGGCGACCCAGAGCGCGAAAATTGGAAGGTTGTTCAGCCCGATCAGGAAATCGCCCGAGAACGGGCCGACGATCCAAAGCGCGAGAAGCTCGTTGTTCGCGGCAAGCCACCAGTGCGCCGTGTCGGTCGCGTCCAAGCCGCGCGTCTGCAGCCAATGGTCGACCAGCGGTATGTGGTACATCAGAGAATCGTAATCGAAGGGGAAGTAGCCCAGTCCGTGCAGCGCGACGTGAGCCGTGACGAACGAGAAGACAACCAGCCAAAGGCCGGAGCAGAGCAGACGGCGCCAGGGCGGCCGTCGGCGCGGGACGATTCGCGCTGGTTCCTCGATATCCGGCAGCCGTCGGCTTGCCGCCGCGCGGCGCACGATGGCGAGCACCGTGGCCTGAACCGCGGGCACGGCGAGCAGCATGCCCCAAGGGTAGAGGAGTCCGAGCGCGCCGGCGATCGTCAAAAGCAGAATTATGGTCGCCAACGTCAGCAAGATGGTGTGCATCGCCAGCGCCGCCGGCTTGTCGCGCGGGAAAAGCGCATTCGCCATGCGAAAACCGCCCATCGCCGTGGCCGCGGTCGAGGCGATCCACATGGGGGCGACAAGAGAATCGATCCAGGGATCCGAGCGAACCATTTGAAAATCGCAAAAACCGCTTGCAATACGTAGGTCAGGCTTTTGAGCCTGACGGGCCAGGTTGGAGGCCTGACCACACGCAGGCGTCGCTGTAATCTTGCCGGCATCGCGCGAAAATGGCAAGCGGCAACGCACAACCGCCTTTTTATCGAGGCGAGGGTTCGATAGAATCGGTCAAGTTTCGGCAACCCGCCAAGTGGAAGTGCATTATGCGAATCGCCCTGGTTTACGACGCCGTTTATCCGTTCGTGGCCGGAGGAGTCGAACGGCGCAACTACGCGCTGGCGCGCGAGCTTCGTGGCCGTCACCGCGTGGCCCTTTATGGATTTCACTATTGGGGGGACGACGGTGCGCGGTGCCTGGCTGGCTGCCACTACATGCCGCTGGGGCGGCCCGTGCCGCTGTATCGCGCCGATGGGCGTCGGCGGATCATTGAGGCGATTGTCTTTGCCGCGCGGCTATTGCGGGCTCTTTTGCGCAGCGACGATGAGGTCTGGGACCTGGCCAACTTCCCGTTCTTTTCCGTGCCGGCCGCGTGGCTAGTCAGCCGCCTTCGCCGCCGTGCGCTGGTGGTTACCTGGTATGAGTTCTGGGGAGAATATTGGGACCGCTATCTCGGATGGTGGGGATGGGCCGGTCGGCGCGTCGAACTTCTGGCCCTGCGATGCTCCCCGCAGGTACTCACCGTCAGCCAAATGACCCGGCGACGATTGATGGCCGCGGGGTACCCGAGTGAGCGGATTACGGTACTGCCCTGCGGCGTCGATTTCGAGGCTGTGGTTGCTGCTCGTGAACTTGGCGAACAGTTCGACCTAATTTGCGTCGGCCGCTTGTTGCCCCACAAGCGCGTTGAGTTGGCGATCGAGGCTCTGGCGCACGTGCGCCGAGCGCGGCCGGGGGCGACGTTGGCCGTGGTTGGCGACGGGCCGGAGCGGCGAAGATTAGAGCGCCGAGCGGCAGATCTCGGGCTTGGCGACGCCGTGCGATTTCACGGCAAGCTGCCCGAGGCCGAGCAAGTCTACGCGCTGATGAAGTCAAGCCGCGTGCTCGTCGCGCCCTCGGAGCGCGAGGGCTTTGGCATCGCGGTCGTCGAAGGATGGGCTTGTGGTCTTCCGGCCGTGGTCTGCGTCGGCGAGGAAAACGCGATGGCCGAGTTGATCGACCAGCCGTTCAAGGGCCGCGTTGTGGCGGCTACAGCCGAAAGCATCGCCGCGGGCTGTTCCGAATTGCTCCCAGAGGACCCCCGCGCTCGGCAACGGCAACTCCGCGAAGCCGCAAAAGCTTACGACTGGCCCCACATCGCACAACGCCTTGAGGCGCTCTATCGGGACGCCCTTGCATCATCGTGAAGCGAAGGAAGGCGGCGACTGCTGGGCTGCCGAGCACGACGTCGTCCCGCTTTTACCGCGCCCCGGCCCGGACGCTCACGGAGGGCAGAGCGGGCAGAGCTGGCGGCCGAGTTGGCCAAGCGCCAGCACGAAGACGGTTCGTGGACCAACTCCAATGCCCGCTGGCTGGAAGGCGACGCCAATCTCGTCACCGGCTACGCCTTGCTCGCGCTTTCCTACTGCCGGCCGCACGAAAAA
>DATLUO010000230.1 GCA_035533075.1 Pirellulales bacterium
CAGGCTAACTTGCCCCGGACTCCGTGCCGGACAAGGCAAGTCATGTGGACTGGCCGGCGTGCGCGAAGTTGTCACGATTTCGCGCCCGACTTAAGGCAAGAACCGTATGAGGTAATTCTTCACGTACGGGTCTGTGCGGGGGTGGCCCGCAAGGGCCATCCCTACCGCGATTCCCATTATTAAACGGGACTTATCCCCTTTTCCGGGTCCGGAGATAAAGTGCCGCATCCACCGGCCGAATGGCCCGTACGGCCTCGGCATCTCGAATTTCGACGTTCACAGAGCTTCTCCTTCGCTCGGTGAGCGGACCGTTCCTCCTCCGCCCGTTTGGTGCAAGACCATATCGACGCTGTCGTCATCCACACTCGGCATGCTCCAGGCAAAGCCCGCGCAGGCCGAGACGGCCTGCACGTAGGCGCGGCTAAACTGCTCCTTTTGCATGTCGAGGTCCATTGCCGGCTCGCGTCGATGCTTTGCATGTGCTCCGTGACAAGGCCATTTTATCGGGTGGCAGCAGGGGATTACAGGTTCGACGTGCCTGGTTTCTGAACTCTCGCCGCGAACCGGCGTGCCGGCGCAGGGCTGGGTCGAGTGATCGCCGCAATGGAGGCCGCCAGCGATTCAAGCGAAACGGCACCGTCTTCGTGGAGGCAGATGTTGTAGACTAGCCACCTGCCCGCCGGCCGCCTTATCATGCGCGGTTGGTGGCTGCTTGGGAGGAACTTTGCCTTGTCGAACCAAAACGGTCAGTCGCTCGCCTGCGGTTTTGAATCGGCGCCCGTTGGCAAGTCGCTTCTCGTGTACGCCGATTGCCTCGCATGGCTCGCCGGCGTTCCAGAAGACACGGTTCACGCAATCGTGACCGACCCGCCTTATGGCGTGAAGGAATACGAGGCCGACCAGCTTGCCAAGCGCAAGGTCGGTCGGGGCGGCATTTGGCGCATTCCGCCCTCGTTTGACGGGCACGTGCGGGCACCGTTGCCACGCTTCACGGCCCTCGATCGCAGCGAACGCGAAGCCGTGCGAACCTTCTTCGCGGAGTGGTCGCGATCGACGCTCTATGCCTTGAGGCCCGGCGGCCATGTTTTCATCGCGACCAACGCCTTTATCGCCCAATTGCTGTACGATGCGCTGGTCGAAGGTGGGCTGGAATTCCGCGGGCAAGTCATTCGGCTCGTGCGCACACTCCGCGGGGGCGATCGCCCGAAGAACGCGGAAGCCGAGTTTCCGGGTGTCTCTTCCATGCCCAAGGGATGCTATGAGCCGTGGGGCATATTCCGCAAGCCCATGCCCGACAAGATCACCGTCGCGGAATGCCTTCGGCGGTTCCAGACCGGCGCCCTCCGCCGAACGCCCGATGATCGGCCGTTCGAAGATTGTATTCGCAGCGAGCGGACGCCGCGTGCCGAGCGAGCGATCGCGAACCATCCCAGCCTGAAGCCGCAATCGTTCTTGCGGCAAGTCGTGTACGCGTCACTGCCGCTTGGCGAGGGCATCGTTGTTGACCCGTTCATGGGGTCCGGCTCCACGGTCGCGGCAGCCGAAGCTCTTGGCCTATCGAGCATCGGCATTGAGCGGCACCGCGAGTATTTTGACCTGGCAGCCAAGGCAATCCCGCGGCTGGCCAGAATAGCGGCAGGCATTCCGACACCGCGCGAGCAGCCGTCGCTATTCTGAGTCGCGGTAAATCCAATTGATCGACCGCTGCTGGCGTGCATGCAACGAGTTCTAAATCGGCCATCCACGTTCCCCGATTCGACGCGCTCGCCGCCGGTCTGCCGCTGAAAGTTGTCCCAGGGCGGCGGTGGCAGGGGAGCGATCCAAAAAACGATCTCTTCGAATTCGACGGCCCCCGTGGTTCGCCAGGCTGCGGCCAACCGCGTCAGTGGCGGCTGAGAGAGAGGGTTTGCGGACCAGAACGCAGGAGGTTTGCATCCGGGGATCGATCAAAGTCGGCGGGGCGTCGCCGCCTGCCGTCACCGCTTCGAGTTGCTGAGGCGTTAGTGCCTAATTATTGAGCAGCCGCGTCGCGCGGCGGTCCAGCGCCGGCCGACGGCGCACGGCGGGCGCAAATTTGCGCCAGCCGATGAAACACGGCGTTTTTGCTCGTCCAGCACCTCATTGAATCGGAGTCCGGCTCGCCTGCCTAATTTGTGCGCATGAGCAGATTATACGTGCATAACTATTGAACACCCTTGAGACAAAGACGAGGAATTGCGAGCGGGTCGGGGTTGTGGGGAGCGTGCGTGACGCGAAGCAGCGCAAGCCAGCGGCGCGCCAGAATGACGGTGTACGCGGGGAACTTCCTGCGCCACGGATGAAACACGAACCGAACACGGATGCCTTCGGAATTCATCCGCGTTTGATCCGCGTTTCATCCGTGGCTCAACCGACTCAGGCGGCCGGCACAGCCTCCTTGAAGCGATGGCACGCAATCCGGTTTCTGGCGAAGTGTTGCCGGAAAGCGGTCCGTTTCACTGTTTGGCCATGTTTCACCATTCGTCGAATATGGGGCGATGCCGGGCAGGTTGGCAAGGCGTCGCGGGTGCGAAAAAAGCCCGAATCCCGGTGTAACCTCGTCGCGAGGCGGCGCCACCGCCGCGTTTCCCGCGACGCCGCGCAAACACGCAAAAACGACGCAACCACTTGCTGATTAGTGAGTTACGTCGAATATCGCGGTTCAGCCGGTTTGTCGCGAACACATCCCAAGCCACTTTGTCCGTACAACGCGGGAAGATACGAACCGTTCCCGAAACCCCCAATTCCCAACCCCCGAGGCATCTATGGGATATTATCGCGACAAAAAAGTTGGCGATCCGAAGTGGATCGCCGGAGACGAAGAGCACGATGCGGCCTTAGCCGAAAGCGGCGTGACGGTCGAAGCGCTTAGCCGAGTCCGCGGCCGGCCGCCAAGCTGGCTGGTGGAAAATGTGATCGCCGACGAGGCGGTCACCGTCGTGGCCGGCGAACCGGGAGCGGGCAAAACCTTCATCGGCTGCCAAATCGCCGCCGATGTCGCCCGTGAGCTGGAACATCGCGTGGTGCTGGCCACCGCCGGCTATGAGCGGCCGGAGCTGTTGCGCTGGCGGTTCGATCAGGCCGAAGGCGACGCCCGACGCGTGGCCCTGGCCACGCTCGAACCCACCGGGTTTTACGATCGGCGGCGGAAACCGAGCGACGACATCCTCGACGAGCGGATGGCGATTCTCTACCACACGCTCGAGGGGGCGGGCGACCCAAAGAGCGGCATCCTGCCGGCCCAGATCAACCTCGACCGTGATGACCTTCCATCACCTCGGGCCGCCCGGCTGCTGGTGATCGATGATGTCGACGGCTGGTTTGGCAAGCCCGGTAACATGCTGTCGAGCGCCGCCCTGGCCCGCGTGATCCAGCGGCTGAATGAGCTGGCCCGCTCGCTGCGCCTGGCGATCGTCGTGCTGGTGCGGATGCAGTTGAGCGTCGAGGGACGCATCACCACGCGGCAGCTCAGCCGGCTGTCGCAGGCGGCCAGCGTGGTGTGGACGGTGGTCAAGGACCGGGAAATTTCAAATTGCGAAATGCAAAATGCAAATTGCAAATTGGAAGAAGGCGACCGAGCGTACCGTCAAAGCGCCCGGCGGTGGTTTTTGCCGGTCAAGAACAACCTGGCGGCCGATGCAGATGTGCTGGGACGCTCGTTCGAGCTGTTGGATGGGCGCATCCGCTGGCATACCGAGGATCCCGCGCCGGAACTGGCCGAGGCGCTGCTGCCCAGCGCGCATAACAGCGACCGCCGCCGCGTGCGGAATGCGGCGATCGCCTGGATCAAAGAAGCGCTCGCCGCCGGGCCCATGCCTTCCGACGACTTGTATAAGGAGGGCGTCAAGGACGGCTTTTCCAAGGGCACCCTGCTGCGTGCCGCGGCCGAATTGGGAATCCACTCGCATAAGACCGGCTTCAACGGAGGCTGGGAAATGCGCTGGGTGCCGCCGGAAGCCGCCGGCCCTGGAAGCATGCTCAGGGCCCGGCCGCTGGAGTTCAGGGTGGTCGCGGAGGGAGCGACGGAGAGAGGGAGAGACGGAGCGACGGAGAGAGGGAGCGAGAAATTGGAGGCGACGAGTTGCGCGTCTTCGATGGAACGTGAGGAATTGGAGGCGGCGAGTTGCGCGCCTTCGATGTCCACTCACCCTCACCCGCTCCCGGAGGGAGCGGGAAGCGCCAGACCCGACAAACCGCCAAACGTGTACGAAGTGGTGGTCGATGCCCTGCGCGAAGCGTGCTGAACGGTCTGGCGGTCCGTGACCGCCGCCGGCAGCAGCAGCCTGATCTTGCGTAGACCGCTCCGTCTGAAACGGTCTTACCGCACGAGCTCTTTGACAATTTGGTAGAGTCTGGGAACTGCGACGCGGGCCATCGCCGCGCGTTTGCCGCGGCTTGCGATCGGTCGAGGAGGCTCTGATTGTCGGAAGATATCAGGCGGCGGCTCTCTCGTCTTGGGCCTGATTGAGAATCTGCTTGATGCTCGTCACCATATACGAGAGCATCTCTTCCGTCAGGCCGGGAAAAACTCCGATCCAAAACGTCTGGTTCATGACGCGGTCGGTTTGCGTGAGAGGTCCGGCCAGGCGGTGCTCGATCTGCGTGTAAGCCGGCTGCCGCAGCAGATTGCCGGCAAAGAGTTGCCGCGTGGCGATGCCCCGCGCTTCCAATGCTCGCACCAACGCCGGCCGCGAAAGCGGCGCGTCGTCGCGGACCGTGATCGGAAACCCGAACCACGAGGGGTCGCTGCCCGGCGTTGCTTCGGGCAACACAAGCTGATGCTCGACATCGCGCAGGCCTTCGCGCAGCCGGGCAAAGTTCCGCCGCCGCGCGGCGATGAACTCCGGCAGCTTCTCCAACTGGCTCAGGCCGACCGCCGCCTGCATATCGGTGACCTTCAGGTTGTAGCCGATGTGGCTATAGGTGTATTTGTGGTCGTAGCCGTCGGGCAGCTCGCCAAGCTGCCACTCGAACCGCCGGCCGCAGGTGTTGTCTTTGCCGGGCGGACACCAGCAGTCGCGTCCCCAGTCGCGGTACGACTCGACCAGCTTCTTCAACAGCGGGCTGTTGGTCAGCACGGCGCCGCCTTCACCCATCGTGATGTGATGCGCCGGATAAAAGCTGGTGGTTGCCAGGTGGCCGAAGGTGCCCAATGGGCGGCCGCGATATTCGCCACCCACGGCGTCGCACATGTCTTCGATCAACCATAGGTTCGCATCTTCGACGACGCGCATCACCGCGTCGAGATCGAACGGATTGCCCAGCGTGTGGGCCAGAATCACCGCCTTGGTGCGCTCGCTGACGGCGCCGGGCAACTGCTCGACGGCCACGTTGTACGTCGGCAAAGAAATATCGAGGAACACAGGAATCAAACCGTTCTGCAAAATCGGGTTGACGGTCGTGGGAAAGCCCGCCGCCACGGTGAGCACTTCGTCGCCGGGCTTCAGACGACGCTCGCCCAGCCGCGGCGAAGTGAGCGCCGACACGGCCAACAGGTTCGCGCTCGAACCCGAGTTCGTGAGCAGGGCGTGGCGGACGCCGCAGAAGCGGGCGAAATCGCGCTCGAACCGCTCGGCAAATCGGCCCGTGGTCAGCCAGAAATCGAGTGACGAATCGACCA
Organism: Pirellulales bacterium; assembly: GCA_035533075.1. Lineage (NCBI taxonomy): Bacteria > Pseudomonadati > Planctomycetota > Planctomycetia > Pirellulales > Pirellulales bacterium. Next base: position 5,639 of record DATLUO010000230.1, read on the forward strand.
GGTTGACGAGATCGTGCTCGTCGAACACTTTGCCGCTCACCGGCACGGCGTCTTTTCCCGCCCGGAAGCCGCGCCGCGGCCAGTGGGCGTGGTAATACTGCCGCACGAGATCGAGAATGGCTTCGCGAAGCTGGTCGGGTGGATGGCTCATGCGGCGCGACGGACCGCAAAGGACCGTTCCTGGTAGTTTTCGATTTGTTGCTTCAGCACCGTCTCGCCCGCGTCGGCCGCTTGTGCCCAGGCCCGCGTCCAGGCGATGGTCCACTTTAGTCCCTCGTCGAGCGAAAGTTGCGGTCGCCAGCCCAGCCGCTGACGCGCCTTGCTCGAATCCAACCGCAACGTGTGCGCCTCGTGCGGAGCGTTGGCGGGCGGTTCAAGAGAGATCTGGCCGCCACCCCAATGTTTGACCAGCCGCTCGGTCAGATCCCGGACCGAGATCACGTCGTCGTCGCCCGGACCAAAGTTCCAGGCCCCACAGAACGCCTCGCCGACGACGCATAGTCGCTCGGCAACTTGCAGATAGCCGTCGAGTGGCTCCAACACGTGCTGCCAGGGGCGGACCGCATGCGGATTGCGAAGCACGACCTGGCGGCCGTCGAGCAGCGCCCGCAGAATGTCGGGCACCAGCCGGTCTTCGGACCAGTCGCCGCCGCCAAAGACGTTGCCTGCCCGGACCGTGGCCAGCTTGGGCGCGTCCGGCGCCGAGAAGTACGATTGCCGATAGGCGGCCGCGATCAGTTCCGCGCAGGCCTTGCTGCAACTATACGGATCGCGGCCGCCCAGCGGCTCGTCTTCGCGATAACCCCAGGGCCATTCGCGGTTCTCGTAACATTTATCGCTGGTGACGATCACTACCGCCCGCACCGAGGGAGTCTGCCGGACGGCCTCGAGCAGGTGTGCCGTTCCCAAAGCGTTGACGTGCAGGGTCTCGAGGGGCGAAGCGTAGGAGCGGCGCACCAGGGGCTGTGCGGCCAAATGAAAGACGATCTCCGGCTGCAGCGCGGCGAGCGCGGCCGTCATCGCCGGCGCATCGCGCACGTCGCCGAAAACCGACTCCATGCCCCGATCGACGCGGGCCGCCTCGAACAAGCTTGGCCGGCCAGGCTCAGGCGCTAGCGCGAAGCCGCTGACGTTCGCCCCCAGCGTCTTCAGCCAGGTCGCCAGCCAGGCTCCCTTGAAGCCCGTGTGGCCGGTAAGGAAGACTTTCTTTCGCCGGTAGAACGTCGCCAATGACACGCGTTTCCTCCTTGGGCTTCCAGCTTGCCTTGCCACTTTCCCAGAGCGACTCCAGATACTGCTTGTCGCGCAGCGTATCCATCGGTTGCCAAAATCCGCGATGGCGGAAGGCCATCAATTGCCGCTCCGCCGACAGCCGTTCCAGCGGGCCGCGTTCCAGCGGTTCGTGGTCGCCGGCGAGATAATCGAGCACTTGGGGCTGGAAAACGAAAAAGCCGCCGTTGATCCAACCTTCGCCCGCTTGGGGCTTTTCCGAAAACTGCGACACGGCGTCGCCGTCGAATTCCAATGACCCGAACCTTGCCGGGGGGCGGACGGCGGTGACGGTCGCCAGCCGCCCGTGGGCGCGGTGGAACTCCGCCAGGGCGCCGACATCGACGTCGGCCACTCCGTCGCCGTAGGTGACCATGAACGGCTGGCCGTCGAGCCAGGCTTCGAGCCGCTTGATCCGCCCGCCGGTGGCGGTGTTCAGTCCCGTATCGACCAGTCCCACCCGCCAGTCGCAAACGTGCGACAGCACCGTGCGCACGGTGCCTTCGGCCAGTTCGATGGTCCAGTCGTTGTGGCGGATGCGATAGTTATGAAAATACTCTTTGATGACTTCGCCCTTGTAGCCGCAGGCGATGAGGAAGTCGTTAAAGCCGTGGCGGGCATAGATGCTCATAATGTGCCACAGGATCGGCTGGCCGCCGATCTCGACCATCGGCTTGGGCCGCAGGGCCGTTTCTTCGGCCAACCGCGTGCCATAACCGCCCGCTAAGATCACGACCTTCATCGCCCGATTCGCCTCAACAGCCGGTGGGTTTGCATCAGTTCGCCGCCAGGAACACGGTGGCCGCGGTGGCGGCGATCACGGCCAGGCTGGTGTGGTCTTTCAAGGCGAAGGCCACGGGATCGTATTCGACCTGTCGCCGCCGCGCCAACAGCCAGAACCGCGTGATCCAGTAAAGCAACAGCGGGCACACCAGCCACAGCAATTCGCGGTGCCGATAGAGCCGGTCGACGGCGCTGCTGTCGATATACAGGCAAAACACGAGTACGGCCAAATAACCGCTGGTGGGGCCGATCTGCTCCAGCAATTGCGCGTCGTCGGCGCAATAACCGCGGCCGGGCAGCGCATCGCCGGACGTGTGCGCCGAAAGCCGCAGCTCGATATAACGCTTGCCCAGCGCCAGGCTCAGAAAGAAGAACAGGGCGAAGGCCAGCAGCCAGGGCGAAACCGGCACGCTCACGGCCGCCGCGCCCGCCGCGATTCGCAGCGTATACAGCCCGGCCAACACAATCACGTCGATCACGATGTGTTTTTTGAGCCACAGCGAATAGGCCGTGGTCGTGGCCAGATAGATCGCCAGCCAGGTAGTGAATGCCGCGGCGAGCCAAGCCAGCGACAGCGCGAATGCGACCGCCGCGGAGCAACCGGCCAGACCAAGCCCGGCGGGCACGGACAGTTCGCCGGCGGCGAACGGGCGTCGGCGTTTGGTCGGATGCCGGCGGTCCGCTTCGATGTCGAGCAGGTCGTTGACGATGTAGATGGCCGATGCGGCCGCCGAAAAGGCCGCCATACCGAGCAGGGCCAGGCCCAATTTGCCGACCTCGGTCCACTGATGCGCCAAGAAAAGCGGCAAGAGGAGCAGCAGGTTTTTGACCCATTGGTGCGGCCGCAGGGCGGCGATGAGCGGCTTCGCCCGCTTGGCCGACAGCAGCAACGATTCCCACAGGGTATCGTTCCGAATCAGCGTGCCGTCGAGGTCGACGCAGACGATGTCCGACGGCGTGTGCGGGCGGGCCTGGGCGAGCACCCCCGTGGCACGCGTGGACTGCTGAAAATGAGGTCGGGTGAGCATCCGTGCCCGGTTCCTGGCGCTGGTTTTTCGCGAGGGACCTTATAGCTCGCTTTGGCCGGTCAGGTCAAGTTCGCTTATGCCGGTGGTGCCGAACTTAGCGGTACGATCGGCTCCGGGCGGTTTGCGGCCGGCTTCGTCGTAACCTATGAAAGTATTGCGTCCCCTTGGCGCGGCTTGGCGGTCGGCTGCGCCCGAGCAGGGCAACATCGGCAACTTTTTGCGACATGGCAATTACGCGACCACGGCACGAAGATGTGGCCTTCTATAAGGAGGTCCACCGCTTGATTGCCCGAGAGCTGCACAGCGACCGTCGGGGCGGCGACCGCAACGCCTACCGTTGCGTGCAGCGGATTGCCCCGTTGATCGGCGAGCAGGTGCCGCCCTTGTCGGAGTTCAAAGAGGTGCGCTGCCAGGATCTGTCGCCCGGCGGTTTTTCGTTTGTTTGCGACGCTCCGCCCGAGCAGGAAGACTACGCCGTCGAGTTGGGTCGTGCTCCGGTGCTGATTTATGTCACGGCGCGTGTGGTCCACGTTTCGGAGGTGCGCGTCGGCCCACGCGTGCAATACCTCGCCGGCTGCCGCTTCACGGGGCGATTGACGGGGTAGCGCGCTCGCCAAACGCACCATTGACGCCCGCCGCGATCTTTCGCAAACTGGTGTGGCGTAACACTTTTGCCGGAGTGGCGGAATGGCAGACGCGCTGGACTCAAAATCCAGTGTCCGCAAGGACGTGCGGGTTCAAGTCCCGCCTCCGGTATTCTGGGGAATCGCCAAGAGCATCTTCACTTTAGCGCTCCGCTGGCAATGGCGGCCGCCTGGGCGCGCAGCCGCGTCAGTTCGGCGGCCAGGCGATGCACGCGCGCCGGCTCCGCCAGCGGCAGCTCACGCTGGAGCCGGGCAATCCGCTCGGCCAGCTCTGGCCGGTCGATCTCGATGAGAATCGGCCGCCGCGGAGATTCAGCCACGAGCCTGGCGAGCTCGTCGGCCATTTGGCGAAACACGCCCGGCCAATCGCCCGGCCGCTCCTGGCGGAAGAGCCGCACCGTCGGATACCAGGGCGAATCGCCGCGGTCGAGCAGCCAGCGCCAATCGGCCGAATAGTTCAAGGCCAACCAGGTGGGCGCGGCCAGCGCGCCGGCGAGATGCCCGACCGCGGTGTCGACCGCCACCACCAAGTCGAGATTGGCGATGATGGCCGCCGTGTCCATGAACGGCCCCGATAGCTCGTCCAGCCAACCGCCGAGCGAGACGACGTCGAACGGTGCTGAGTCTGGACTTTGGACTTTGGACTTCGGACTTTGAATTTTCTCCGCTCCGACGCCCTTCTGCAGGCTGATGAGTTGCACGCCTGGCACGCGGGCCAGCGACTCGAAGTGTTCGAGCGCCGCCGAGCGGTGTCGGTCCCAGGGATGCCGAGTGTTCCCCTGCCAGGCAATGCCCACGCGAAAACCCACCAGCGGCGCGAGTTGCCGCCGCCAATGCTCGACCAATTGCGGGTCGGCCGCCAGATAGGGCACGTGGCCGGGAATGTTGTGGGCGCGAGTGCCGAGTATGAGCGGCAGAGCCATCAGTGCGGCTTGCACGTCGAACTTGGGGGGTGTTTCGCCTTGAGCGACGAGCTGGTCAATGCCCGGACAACTCGCCAAGATGGGCAACAGCGGCTTCTGGCAGGCCACGATGACGCGGCCGCCGCAGGCTTTGACGGTCCGCGCATAGCGGACGAAGTGGAGCGTGTCGCCCAGGCCTTGCTCGCTGTAAAGCAGAATCGTGCGGCCCTCCAAGGGCGAGCCGTCCCAGACCGGCTCGCTGTACGACGGCCTCGGCTCGGTGCGCTTGCCGAGCCAGCGCCACTCGAAGGCCGGCCAGCCGCGCTCGAAATCGCCCTGCAAAAGCCACAACAGCGAGCGGTTCCAATGGGCATCGACCAGATCGGGCATGAGCTCGATGGCGCGGGCATAGTGAGCGTGGGCCTCGTCAAAGCGCCGCAGCACCGACACCGCCGCCCCCAGGCTGTTGAACGCTTCGGCGAAATCCGGCTGCAGCTCGACGCCCCGTTGCAGCCGCTCGATGGCGGCCTCCGGCTGGCCGAGGGCGATCAGCGCGACGCCCCAATTGACGTGGGCCTTCGCATAGTCGGGCCGCAGCTCGAGTGCCCGCTGGTAACACACAACCGCTTCGTCGAGCTGCCCACGGTCGCGCAGCACATTGCCCAAGTTCTGGTGTATCTCGGGTACGTCGGGCTTGATCGCCAGGGCGCGGCGATAGCAGGTTTCGGCCTCGTCGTATTTTTGCAGTTCGCTCAAGGTGAAGCCGAGGTTGACGAGGGCCTCTAGATGGTCCGGCCGCAGGGCCAAGCATTGGCGATATGCGGCTTCGGCCTGGCCCCATTTCTCCAACTTGAGCAGGGCGTTGGCCACGTGAAAATGGCCCTCGGGCTCGCGCGGCTCGAGTTCGGCCGCTTGCTGGAAACAGGCCAGCGCTTCGCTCGTGCGTTGCTGCGCCTGGCAGAGGTTGCCCAACACGAACCAGACCCGGGCGTTGCGCGGCTCGCGTTGCAAAATGCGGCGGTAGCCCTCTTCGGCTTGCGCGAACTCGCCCGCTTGATGGGCCTGCCAGGCAGTTTGGAAGGGATCGGCCACGGAAGAAGGGTTCAGGGTTCAGGGTTCGGGGTTCAGGGTTCAGGGTTCAGGGTTCAGGGTTCAGGCGTCAGGTTCTGTAGGGAGCGCCCTCTGTGGCGTTCCGCGAGCAATGAGCCTGCGGGATAGATTTCCAGGTGGCCGCGACCTATTGTACATTCAACGTTCGCGACACGCCGCAACTTTCCCTCATCCCTCATCCCTCATCCCTCCTGAACCCTGAACCCTGAACCCTCCCCGATGCACGTCCTCTTCGTCCATCAAAACTTTCCGGCCCAGTTCGGCCACATCGCGGCCTACCTGGTGCAACAGAAGGGGTTTCGCTGCACGTTCGTTTCGCAACAGCCGCCGGGAAACGATGGCGGCATCGAGCGCGTGCAATATGCCGTTCGCGGCGGCGCGACCCAGCAGACCCATTTCTGCAGCCGTACGTTCGAAAACGCCGTCTGGCACTCCCACGCCGTCTATGAGGCACTTCACGCGCGCGACGACATCAAGCCCGACCTGGTCGTGGGCCACTCAGGCTTCTTGCACACCGTTTTTCTGCGCGAGCTCTACGACTGCCCCATCGTCAACTACTTCGAATACTACTATCACACGCGCGGCACCGACATGGATTATCGGCCCGATTTCCCTTATCCGGCCATCAATCACCTGCGGGCGCGTGCCCGCAACGCCGGGCTGCTGCTCGATCTGGAAGATTGCGACGCCGGCTACAGCCCCACGCGCTGGCAGCGGAGCTTGTTGCCCAACACCTTCCGGTCGAAGGTGCGGGTCATTTTCGACGGCATCGACACCCACCTCTGGCGGCCGCTGACGGGCGTGCCGCGGCGCGTGGGCGATCGGACGATGGCCGACGACGTGCGGATTGTGACCTACGTGTCGCGCGGCATGGAGAGCATCCGGGGATTCGACATCTTTATGAAGACGGCCAAGCTGCTCTGCCAGCGGCGCAACGACGTGATCTTCGTGGTGGTGGGAGAAGACCGCGTTTGCTACGGCGGCGACTTGGAGTTTACCGGCGGGCAGACCTTCAAGCAGTGGGTGCTGGCCCGCGACGAGTACGACCTGTCGCGGTTTATTTTCGCCGGTTTGATGCCCACGCCGGCCCTGGCCCAGCTTTTCGCCGTCAGCGATTTGCACATCTACCTGACGGTGCCCTTCGTGCTTTCCTGGTCGTTGATGGACGCGCTGGCCTGCGGCGCCACCGTGCTCGCCTCCGACACCCCGCCCGTGCGCGAAATGATCCAGCACGGGCAAAACGGCCTGCTCGCCGATTTCTTCGACATCGAGGGTCTGGCCGACGCCGCCGAAGCCGTGCTCGATGCGCCGCACGATTACAGGCACCTGGGAGCGGCCGGCGTCAACATGGTCCGCGAGCGTTACAGCCTCGACGTATGCCTGCCGAAAATGCTCGATCTCTATGAAGAAGCCACCCACGCGCGCCGCGGGCGCTAAACTTCACGCGGCCGAGAATGAGACATCGGCGGTGGCTGGGGCAGAGCCTGGCCCGGTGGAGGCTGGCACTCCGTTCATCTCGGCGGCCAGGCGATGCCCCGGTTGGACGCACCGGGGCATCGCTTGGCCGTCACGCTGTTGAAGGCGCCAGCCGCTATCTGGCCAAGCTCTGCCCCAGCCACCGCGTTTGCTCGCGGCAAAACGTCTCATTCTCGGCCGCGCTACGTAGATCGAGCGGGTGCTTGAATTAAGTCCCGGCTTGTGGATAATAGTTAGCTGGTCCAAAAGCGGGGCGTGGCCTGCCTGGAGAACTGCCATGATCGAACCGGCCGAACAAACGATGGACGGTTCGCCGAGAGCGCGCGAGGCGCAGTCGCGGCAACGATTTATTGAAGCCTGGCAACAGGCGCTGCAAGGCGGCGGCGACCCGCCGAGCATCGACGTCCTGCTTTCCGCGTTCGACGGACCGGCCAGCGTCGAGTTTCGCCACGATCTGGAGTCGCTCGACTCTGTTTTTCGCCAGCGCGTTGGCCAGGGCGGCGCGACCATCAACTTTGCCCCCGACGCCAGCGTCGACCATGTGCGGCGTGACAAAGCGGCGGAGACGCTGGGGCTCGATCCGGAATCTCAAGGGAAAATGTCCGAGAACGCGGCGAGCGAGCAGGCCGCGGACGCCACCGCATCGTATCAGCCCGGTGAGCTTTCCGCGCTGCGCGAGGCGAACGCCGAGACGCGTGCCTTTCTCGGCGACGATACACCCGTAATCGTCGACAAACGAGGGGCGCCGGTGCGGCTGCCGAAAGCGGTGGCCGGCTACGAGATTCTGGGCGTCTTGGGGCGCGGCGGCATGGGCGTGGTCTACAAGGCCCGGCAGCCCGGCTTGAAGCGATTGGTGGCGCTGAAAATGATTCTGGCCGGCAGCCATGCCGACGCCGACGACCTGGCCCGCTTTCGCAGCGAGGCCGAAGCCGTCGCACACCTGCAGCATCCCAACATCGTGCAGGTCTATGAGATCGGCGACGACGACGGACGGCCGTTTTTCTCGCTGGAGTTTGTCGACGGAAAGAGCCTGTCGAACCAACTGGAAGGCAAGCCGCAAACGCCGCGGCAGGCCGCCGAAACCATCCGCGTGCTGGCCCAGGCCATGGCCGTCGCCCATGCGCGGGGCATCATACACCGCGATCTCAAGCCGGCGAACATCCTGGTCGGCCACGATGGCACGCTCAAGATCACCGACTTCGGTTTGGCCAAGCGGTTGGAAGACGAAGGGGGCCAAACGCGCTCGGGCGCGGTCGTGGGCACGCCCCATTACATGTCGCCGGAGCAGGCGTCGGGCCGCATCCGCGAAGTCGGTCCCGCGGCCGACATTTACGCCCTGGGGGCGATGCTCTACGAGATGCTGGCCGGCCGCGTGCCGCTGCGCGGCGCCAGCGTGCTCGACACCTTGCAGCAGGTGGTCGCCAAAGAGCCGGTCGCGCCGTCGCAGCTCGATCCCAAGCTGCCGCGCGACCTGGAAACGATCTGCCTCAAGTGCCTGCGCAAAGATCCGGCCAAGCGCTATGCCCGCGTCGACGACCTGGCCGAAGACCTGCGGCGTTTTCTCGCCGGCGAGCCGGTCCTGGCGCGGCCGGTGTCGAAGGCCGAACGCGCCTGGCGCTGGTGCAAGCGCAACCCGCGCGTGGCGGCGTTGAGCGGCGTGGTGGCCGTGCTGGTGCTGGTTTGGGCGGCCAGCGCCTCGGCCGTGGCCTTCAAGTTCAAAGAGAAAAACGTGTTGATCGCCAACGCGCTCGACGACGCCAAGCAAGGATGGAGCGAGGCCGAAACGAACCTGCACGTTGCGCAAGCCAAGCAAGCCGAGGCCAAGCGCAACGCCGCGGTGGCCGTAGAGAACGCCAACCAGGCCGTGGCGAACCTCAAGGCGGCCAAGAAACAGCACGAGCGCGCGGCCGACTTGCTGATCGAACTGGGCGCCCAGTTGGAACAGCGTTTACAAGACAGCCGCACCCTGGCCGACCGGCCCGACTTGCGGCAGTTGCAGGAGGAATTGCTGGGCATGGTCAGCCAGGCGGTCGGCAACCTCTCGAAGGAGATCGAGGAGGGCCACATCAGCGATTTTGGAATGGTCGCCACCTGCAATCGGCTGGGCGAGCTATTGTACAAGCTCGGCCACGGCGAGCAGGCGCTGGCCCAGTACCGCTACGGCTATCGACTCGTCAAGCAGGTCGTGGAAAGCGATCCCAAAAACGACCTGGCCCGCACCAACCTGGCCTTGATGCTCATGCAGATGGGCAAAATGTGCCTCGATGTCAACGGCGACGCCCAGACCGCACATGACTATTTTATTGAGGCCCGCGACCTCCAGCAAGCGATCGCCGATCAGCCTCAAAACAGCGCCGAACAGACCGAGAAAGACCACCGCCGGCTGCTCGCCTTTTACGAGTTGCACGCCGGAATGGCCAGCCTGCGCCTGGGCCGGCCCGACGAAGCGCGGAAATCCTTTCAAGCGGCGCTGGCACACCGCGAGGCCTGGCTGAAACTCGAGCCGAACAGCATCGAGGCGCTGAGCTACCTGTCGGAAGCCCATCTCTGGCTGGGCGTCGTCCACTGGCACTTGGGCGACGTTGAGGCGACGCGGGACCATTTCCGCAAGGCGCTCGATATCTGTCACGACTTGAGCCAACGTTTCCCCAACAAATTCGGCTTCCTGCGAGACCTGGCGGAGGTGTATGGGGAAGATTGCGACGCCAAATTGCGCCTGGGACTGGTCGACGAAGCGCGCGCCGCCGCCGAAGAATCGCGCAAGTTCATCGACGCGTTTCTGGCCCGCAACCCCGACAACGTCGCCGAGCAGCCGCTGTTGGCGCGGACCTACGAGCGGCAAGCTTTGTTGTCGCTGCGGCTCGGCCAGGCCGATGAAGCGCGGCGGCACTTCGACGATGCCCGAAAGTTGCGAGACGAGTTGCTGGCGGTCGAGCCCAAGAACCAATCGTGGCGGATGGCCCGCGCGCTGGCGCTGGCCCACTGCGGCCAGCGCGCCGAGGCGGCGAAGCTGGCGCAGGAGGTGGTCGACCAATCGCCCGGCCACGTCGGCCTGCTGTTGCAGGCGGCCCGCACCTGGGCCGTTTGCGCCGCGGAGACCAGCGAGCCCGGCGAACAGGCGGCTTATCGAAACCGCGCCGTCGAGGCGCTTCGCCAAGCGACCCAGGGCGGCTACCGCGACGCGGTGGTCGTCGAGACCGACCCCGAGCTTTCGTTGCTGGCCGACGACGCCGGCTACACCGCCATCCTGGCGGAAATCAAGGCCCGCTAGCCCGGCCACCTTACCGCGCGCCGTCCGGGCCGCTATTCTACGCTCTATGGTCCGCACGCGATTTGCTCCCAGCCCGACAGGCTATCTTCATATCGGCGGTGTCCGCACGGCCTTGTTCAACTGGCTGTTCAGCCGGCGGCACGGCGGGCAATTCCTGCTGCGCATCGACGACACCGACCAGCAGCGGAACGTCGAGGCCGCCCTGGCGCCCATCCTGCACGGCTTTCGCTGGCTGGGCATCGAGTGGGACGAAGGCCCCGAGGTCGGCGGCCCCTTTGCACCCTACTCTCAGTCGCAGCGGCTGCCTCGCTATCAAGACGCCGTGCAAAAGCTGCTGGCCGGCGGGTTCGCTTATCGCGATTATGCCACGCCCGACGAGCTGAAGGCCGAGCGCGAGCAGGCGGAGCGCGAGAAGCGGCCGTTCCTTTACAGCCGCCGCTGGATGGCCGAAAGCGAGAATCAGGCCAAAGCCTTCGAGAGCGAGGGACGCCAGGGAGTGGTGCGGCTCAAAATGCCGCGCGACGGGAAGGCGCTGGTCCGCGACCATATTCGCGGCGACGTCGAGTTCGATTGGGCCCGCGAGCAAGACCACGTGGTGCAACGGGCCGACGGCACCTGCCTCTACCATCTGGCCAGCGTCGTGGACGATTTCGATTTTCAGATCACCCATGTCATCCGGGCGGAAGAGCATCTCTCGAACACGCCGCGGCAGGTGTTCATCGCCCAGTCGCTGGGCTATCCGTTGCCCGAATATGCTCACTTGCCTTACGTCGCCGAGCCGGGCAGCAAGAACAAGCTCAGCAAGCGGAAGCTCGACAAGTATCTGAAGAACCGCGACTTTGCCCTGGTACACGAGCACGGTCTGTCGATCGCCAAAGCCCTCGGCCTCTCGACCACGGCCGACACGTTCAACCCGGTGATCGTGGATTTTTACGAGCAGGTCGGCTATTTGCCCGACGCGATCATCAATTATCTGATGTTGCTGGGCTGGTCGCTCGACGACCGCACCGAGTTCTTCACGCGGCAGCAGATGATCGACAACTTCTCACTTGAGCGGGTGACCAAATCGCCGGCCAGTTTCGATCCCAAGAAGCTGTGGGCCTTTCAGGACCACTACATGCAGCAGCTTTCAGTCGACGAGAAGGTCGAGCGGATGATGCCGTTTTTGGTCCGGGCAAAGCTGATCGCCACGGCCGACGACCCACAGGCCCGCGAGCTGCCGGCCAAGATTGTGGCGGCGACGGGCGACCGGCTGAAGGTGGTCGGCGACATTCTGGCCTACGCCGATTTCTTTTTCTTGCCAGACGACGGCTATGCGTTCGATCCCGACGCGACCGAGAAGCACCTGCGCAAGCCGGAGGTGGGCGATCGTCTGCGGCGATTTCGTGACCGGCTGGCCGCGCTCGACACCTTCGACGTCGAGACGCTGGAGGGGGCGATGCATGATTTTCTCGAGAGCGAGCAGATCAAGATCGGCGCGGTGATTCACGCGGTCCGCGTGGCCGTGACGGGCAAGGCGGTCGGGCCGGGATTGTACGACTGCTTGGCGCTGCTGGGAAAACAGCGGAGTCTGGCGCGACTCGATCGCGCGGCGAACGCATTGTGATCGGCGGATCGGCACGCGGATTCGCCCGCCGATAGGCGATAATGGGTGAACACTTTTAAAGCAGCGCAGGTGGATATTGCGGAGCTCAAGGCCATCGGTATTGCCGCCCTAAGCCAATTGACCGCACGCTGCGGCCTGATAGCATTGGTGGGGAAACACACTGAGCGACGCGATCATGTCTGGCAAGCCGACCGCCCCGCCAAAGATCTATACGGCGACCTTTGGAACGGGCGGCGACGTTGTTCGAGGACGGCAGATTACGGAAGCCGAGGCCGTCATGGAACGTCAGTCGGACCACGATGTGGTCGTGTGCGGGCAGAACCTTGCCGACAACTACGACCTGGCCGAAAAGATCGAGACGGCCGCAAACGGCAACTGCAAACCATGCCCACCGCATTCCGCGATGGGGCCGGGCGCCTTGCCGCACTTTCAGCCCGACCCGCGCGGTATGCGGCAGGGCCACACGTTTTATGAGACGGCCAAACGCAAGTCGAAGAAGCCGAAGACGTCATGAAATACTTCACCCCCGAACTTTACCTGAGGTTCCGCTCGCCCGGTCGCGAAGAAGTCGTGGAAGCCCACGACGATTGGGAAGCGGCCATTGACTCGTACCGACAACACATCAAAGAAATCGGCCCTAGCATGACCGCCAACGTGCGGAATCTGGCTGAAAGTCTTTGCCTGCACGACGCCGAATATCTCGGCATGGCGGTGCTGCCGACGCCCGACGCGGGCAAGCCGCTCGCGGTCCTGCTGACTCGTCAGAACACGTCGCGCGTCTTTCTCGTCTATTTGCTCGCCGAACAGCCCCTGACGCGGCCGGTCGAACGAAACTGGCCTTTTTCGAAAGAGCAGGTCCACTGGCTGTATGATGAGTTCGACGTCGACGAAGGCGGCGTACAACAACACGAAGTCCTGCTCAGCAACGGCCAAATCGTGACACTCCGATTTCACGAAATGCAGCTCATCCGGCATAACGTCGAACAGCCGGCTTTGGTGTGATGATCAAAGTCAGCGGCGCATCGCCGCTGGCCGTGACCGCGGGGAGTTGCTGAAATGACTGGTTGCCTCTGACGCAAGGAAAATCGGGCGATTCCGCCGCGAAGCCGCAACGCTCAGGAATCTTTGCGGCCCAGCTTCGCGCGGATCCGGGCGTCGAGTTGTTCCAGCGTCATCACGCGGCCGGCCTCCATATCGGCGATTCCGTCACGGACCGCCGCACGGTCCGCCTCCCGCTGGACCGTTGGTCGCGCAGGGCCTGATCGAGCAGGAAGAAAACGCGTTGCGTTTGGTCGTCTTCGATCGGCAATGGGCCGATATGGCCGCTGAGCGCGGCGTGCTGTTCTGCGGAGAGTTTTCGGCATCATGCGCTCAGTCGACGTGCGCGACCGGCCAGCGGCAACCGCGGCCACCCCCCTTTGGCAGCTCCCTCTTGGACCGCGGCGCCCCACTGCGGTCTAATGACTCACGGGGCAAGCAGCAAGACGCGGTCGCGACGATCGACCTGAATTGCCGACATCTTGGACCAGAAAAGGTGTCAGGAACCTTTTTCTTGACGCAAGCGGCCCTCCTGGATTATGCTATCAGCTATGGGAAGGCCACACCGAGCTAGCGAAGGCGGGGTCGTTTACCACGTGCTGAACCGCGGCAACGCGCGCATGACCGTCTTCGACGACAAGGGCGACTTCGACGCCTTCGAGAAGGTTTTGGCCGAGGCGGTCGAGCGGAGCGACACGCGGCTGCTGGCCTATTGCCTGCTGCCGAACCACTGGCACTTGCTGGTCTGGCCACGGACGAACGGCGAACTGTCGCGGTTTGTCGGCTGGCTCAGCTTGACCCACACGCAGCGGTGGCATGCGCATCGGCATGATGTCGGCAACGGGCACGTCTATCAAGGCAGGTTCAAGTCGTTCCCCGTTGAGGAGGACGACCATTTCTACGCGGTGGCGCGGTACGTGGAGCGGAACGCCGCGCGGGCGAACCTCGTGCGTCGCGCGGAGGAGTGGCCGTGGTGCAGCCTCTATCGCTGGCTGCACGGCGCGGCCGACGACAAGCCGGTCCTTGCCTCTTGGCCTCTTCCGCGCAAAGCCGGCTGGGCGGAACACGTGAATGCGCCTCAGAGCGAGGCCGAATTGGCCGCGATTCGCCGCAGCGTGGAGCGTGGAAGCCCCTACGGAAGCGAATCCTGGAATGAGCGCACGATCCGTCGGCTTGGCCTGGAATCGACCATTCGCCCTCGCGGCCGCCCAAGAAAGGAGGTCTCGTCGGACAAAAAAGGTTGACGCGGTAGGGATGGCCCTTGCGGGCCACCCCCCGCACAGACCCGTACGTGAAGAATTACCTCATACGGTTCTTGCCTTGAGTCGAGCGCGACATCGTTGGCAAATTCGCGCACGCCAGCCAGTCCACAT
>DATLUO010000231.1 GCA_035533075.1 Pirellulales bacterium
TTTCGCCGGCCTAGGAAGGCCGCCCCACGTCGCATGCAATTGAAGCCGGAGGACCACCGTGGACGGTTTGCACAACGCCGAGCTACAACTGAGCACCGCCGAGCAGATGTGGCGCGGTGTCATCCACAAGGTGAGCGAAAAGCTGCCCGACATCGGCGTAAGCATCGTGATTCTTGCGGTGTTCTGGCTGGCCGGCGTTTTTTTCGAGCGGTTTATCCGCCGCCTCGGCACGCGGGCCAAAGTACACCCCGACATTCTGGGGCTGCTGGCCTGGAGCGGCAAGGCGACGGTGTTGTCGTTCGGGGTGGTGACGGCCTGCGGCACGATGGGCATCGACGTCGGGGCCCTCGTGGCGGGCGTGGGGCTGACCGGGTTCGCCCTCGGATTCGCCTTGAAAGACGTGATCTCGAATTGGCTGTCCGGCGTCTTGATTTTGGTCTACGAGCCGTTTCGCCGGGGCGACTATGTGAGCATCGCCAACACGCCCGGCCTGGAAGGAACGGTGGTGGCCATCGACTTTCGCTATACCAGCCTGGAGAAAGACGGCAAAATCGTGCTCGTGCCCAACGCCAACCTGTTTACCAAAGAGATCATTGTCACCAAGACCCGGTAACTGGCGTTGCGGCCTTTGCTCTTCGGTTTTGGGACTTGGGTCGGCGAGGGTGTGCCGGTAGAATATCCTTGATGCCGCGGCCTTAGCCTAAAGGGAGGCTGCCAAAGCAACTCGCGAACCATCGGGGCAGAGGACGCGTCCTACGTTTCGCGGGAGGAGGTCTTCAGATGATCGCATTCAACATCCGCAAAACGATCGAGGCTGCCGCCTACCTCATCAAGAGGCAACCGTGCCGATCAGAGAATTACATGAGGCTCCTCAAGCTTCTTTATCTTGCCGATCGCCTGAGCCTGAAAGATCGGGGCGTGCCCATCTGTGGCGGAACGGTCTACGCCCTGCGTCGCGGGCCGGTCATCAGCCCCGCGCTCGATCTGATCAAAGGGCGAGATCCCCGGTCTGCGCAGTGGGACGAGTTCATCGAAAAGCGGGAATTCGACGTTCATTTGCGGGCCGATCCCGGCAATCTCAATTTGTCGCGCGCCGACCTGAGAATCCTCGAACAAGTCGCCGACGAGTTTCGCCGGCATGATGAATGGGCCTTGGTTCGCTGGTGCCACAGGAACTTGCCTGAGTACGACAAAAACTGGTGCGCAAGGGGCGAGAAGGGGCGCCGACGAATCCCCCTGGAAGACGTCCTCGACGCGGTTGGGCGCCGACAAGAGCAGGCCGCGATCATCTCGGCGATCAACGAGAGCGCCGCATTCGACAAATTCTTCGGCAACCACCTGCCGACCTAGGGCGGACAGGTCGAGACGCTGGACAAGGCCATTGACGGCGCGATCGAGACCGACGAGCTGCTAAACGCTCAACGGGCCCTGCTCCGCAGGCAGCAGACCATCCCTTGAAAAGCGGCGACCGATGGCCGTCGCCAAATATCAAGACCAAAAAAACACGGCGGACGCCGTAAAAATCGTTGCGGCCGTTGTAACTGGTAGTTATTCTCGAAGATACGAGTTCTTTCGGGCATCTCATCGGGAAAAAGCGCACATGGCATTGGGTCGAACATTCATCGGCGTCGAAATGAGCAGGATCGTGCGGCGTTCCAAGAAGCGTCGTCCGGTGAAACAGCGGGGGCTCGGCCGTTCGCTTTCCCAGCGCCACGTTGCGCTCGAGTCGTTGGAAGATCGCTGGCTGCTGGCGGCGGGGGCCCCCTACACGCCGCCGACGAACGACCCCTTGTACAACGAACAGTGGAACTTGAACAACACGGGGCAAACCGGGGGCACGCCAGGGGCTGATGTCAACGTCTTGCCCGCCTGGCAGCAGGGCTATACCGGTCAGGGCGTCACGGTGGGGGTGGTCGATTCCGGGGTGTACTATCAGCATCCCGACCTGACGGCCAATTACAATCCCAGCCTGAGCTACGACTATTTCGAGAACGTTCCCAATGCCGAGCCGCCGCTGGGGCCATTGTTGGATCCAGTCGCCACCGGCGCGCAATTTGGTGAAGACAGTCATGGTACAATGGTGGCGGGCATTATCGCCGGCAACGGCGCAAATGGCACCGGCACTTTGGGCGAGGCGCCCAACGCCACGATTGCATCCGAACGGATCGGCTTCATCGATCCTAACGGAGACCTGGTCCAAGGCGGCGACCCCGTAGTCGCCTCCGCATTTACCAACCATAACCAGCAGATCGACGTTTTTAGCAATAGCTGGGGTTATCCTCCGTCGGGCTTCTTCTCCGGCATCCAGGGTCCGCCCGATCCGTTGACCATTGCCGCGATGCAAAAAGACGATATGGGGCAGCCTCTGTCCAGTCCTCCATTGCCCGCTGGTCGCGGCGGACTTGGCAATATCTTCGTCTTTGCGGCAGGCAACGGCGGCAATCAGTACGGCGTTCAGAACACCAACGACGAAGCGGAAACGGCCTCGCGGTTTGCCATCACCGTGGCGGCCCTTGGCGACGACGGGAAAGCGAGCCTCTACTCGGCGAAAGGCGCCTCGGTGCTGGTCAGTGCGCCGGGTGGGCACGACGGCTTTGGCGCTGCCGATGAAAACGGCATTCCTTCCAGCAGCGTGATCAGGGTCGCCGACCCCACGCAGCCGAGCGGGTACAACTACGAGGCCACCTATACCGACAACGGCACCTACGGCATGAACGGCACTTCGGCCGCCACGCCCGGCGTGTCCGGAGTCGTCGCGCTCATGTTGCAGGCCAACCCGAAACTCTCCTGGCGCGACGTGCAGCAGATCCTTGCCGAATCGGCCACGAAGAACGACCCGACGGATCCGGGCAACGGCACGACGGATATCGGCTGGTTTAATAACGGCTTCGGCTACACTTCCGACGGCGCCATTGTGCCCGTGAATAGCCAGGGCAACTACGCCGGCACCGCTCCGCTGCCGGCCAATGTTACGGTGACGCCCTTTCACATCAACGATAAATATGGCTTCGGGGAAGTGAACGCCGGGGCCGCCGTGACCCTGGCGAAAAACTGGACGCCGCTGCAGCCCGAAACGTCATTCACTTCCAACCTGGTGAATGTCAACACGCCCATACCCAAAGGGGTGGCCGCGGGGGTCAGCCAGTCCGTCACGTTCACCGGGGGGCTGCACGTCGAACACGCCGAAGTCGTATTGAACATCACCCATCCAGTCCGCGGTGACATTCAGGTCGTTCTCACTTCGCCGAACGGTACCCGATCCTATCTCCAGGAGGAACGCACCAACGAGGTCAACGGCACCGATGTCACTGCCGACGGCTACCTCAATTCATCCGGCGTAGTGGTGCCCAACGCGAACTACACCAACTGGTCGACCTCAACTGTGCAAGATTGGGGCCAGTCGTCGGCCGGCACCTGGACCGTGACCGTGTCCGACGTGAACTACGACGACGACCCCATCAAGGACGTCGGCACGTTCGACTCGTTCAAACTAACTCTTTACGGCACCTCCGACTACGCGCCCATTGCCCAGGACGCGAGCCTGAGCACGCAAGAAAACACCGCCACTTCCCTCAACCTGATGGCCGGCACCTACGATACCGACGGCACGTATCAAATCGCGCCGGGTTCGCTGGCCGTCACGCAACCCGCCGACGGCACGGTCACGGTCAACCCGCAGACCGGCCAGGTGACCTACACACCCAATCCCGGATTCCACGGCACCGACAGCTTCACCTACACCGTCAAAGACACCAACGGCGTGCTCTCGCGCGCGGCCACCGTTTCCGTCACGGTGGGCGTGGTCCTGCAGGGGCCCGTGGCCGGCAACGTTTCGACCACCACCAGTTATGGCACGCCCGTCGACATTCCGGTCTTGAACCACGTGAGCGACCCCAGCGGCACCGTCGTCCCGTCGAGCGTCACCATCGTGACGCAGCCGAATCTCGGCACGGTGTCGGTGAACCAAACCACGGGGGAAGTGCTCTATACGCCGGGCCCGAACTTCTCGATCGGCGACAGCTTCAGCTATGAGGTGACCGACAGCAATGGAAAAATCTCGAACGTGGCCACCGTCACGATCAGCCTTGCGCAGTCGGCCCCCGTGGCGAATAACGTCGTCGCCCCCGCCGCCGACCTGAACGTGACCCAGGAAGTGGACGTGCTGGCCAGCGTCACCGGCAGCGCCAACCCGACCACCGTCACCATCCTGACGCCACCGCAGCACGGAATCGCCGTGGTCGATCCCGTGACGGGCATCATCGCTTACACGCCGGCCGCCAACTTCTTCGGCAACGACAGTCTCACCTTCTCGGTCAAGAACTTCCAGGGCCTCAGCTCCAACCCCGCGTCCGTCAGCCTGACGGTGCTCGGCCAGGGAGCGCCGGTGGCGCTCAACCATGAGTTTGTGCTGGTTCCGGGCCAGCCGGTGATCAGTGGCTACCGGGTGTTGGACAACCCGACCAACAGCGGCACGCTGACGGCCAAGCTCGTCACGCCGCCCACCCACGGCACCGTCAGCCTCAACGCCGACGGCACCTTCACCTATATTCAAGGCCCGAATTTCACCGGCCTCGACACCTTCACTTACCAGGTGAACAACGGCTTTGCCGACAGCAACGTGGCGACCATCCGTTTGGTGAGCCAGAACTTCCATTTTGTCGAGAAGCTTTACCAGCAGCTTCTGAACCGCGGCGCCAGCGACTCGGACATCATGGGGTTCGTGAATCTGCTCAACGCGGGGGTCAGTCGCGGCCAGGTGGCCTCATTGTTCTTGAACTCGAACGAGTATCTGGCGAACTTCGTCAACAGCTCGTACGAACATCTGCTCCATCGCACGGTCGATCCGGACGGTCTTTCCTATTGGATTTCGGAGATGCAGTTTGGCCTGCCGCCGGAGGTGTTCTTGGCGGCGGTCGCGGCCTCGCCGGAATACATCGGCTTGCACGGCGGCACGACGGCCGGACAGATCGCCGGCTTTTACCAGGACTTTTTGAACCGCGGCGCTTCGGCGGCCGAAATCAACTACTGGGTCGGACTCACCAACAGCGGCATTCCGCCGGCGGCCATCGTGCTCGGCTTCGACACCAGCCCCGAGTATCGCGACGACCTGGTCAGCGGCTACTACGCCACCTACCTGGGCAATGCGCCCGACCCGAACTATATCGCCCAATATGTGGCCGGCCTCGGCGCCGGTTTCTCGCGCACCGCGGTGCAGTTGATGATCCTGTCGAGCAACGACTACTTCACCAGTTGACTGCGATTGCAGGCTCACCGGCTTTCGCTATACTTCGCCCTGCGAAATCTCGCGCAGGCCAGTTCCCCGCGGCGTTTAACCAGCCGATGAACTTTCCCGGCATCAAGGAAGCCACAACGGTCCTCTGCCGAATGCGGCTTCGCGCTCGCGCGGCGCTCGTCTGGGGAGGAGTGACGATGGCCGTGTTGCAGCTTGGCCTCTCGCTGGCGCTGGAACACTGGCCGCAGATACGCTACCCCGAATATGGCTTCAAGCTGGCGCGGCTCCGCCAGCGAATCCGCGAATTGCCCGACCAACCGCGGGTGCTGCTCATGGGCAGCTCGCGCACGGAAGTCGGTGTTCGGGCGGAACAATTCGATCTGCCCCCGACCGCCCAATCGCCGCTGGTCTTCAACTTTGCCTTGTCCAGCGCAGGACCGGTCCAGCATCTGATGCTGCTCGAAGCTCTGTTGGCCGAGGGCCTTCGTTTCGATCGGCTGCTGCTGGAGGTGCATCCCCTGTTTCTCAACCAGGTTTGGGGAAATCTGCGCGAAGAGGCCCGCATCGACGTACACCACTTGGGGCCGGCCGACCTGGCGGTGCTGGCCCGGTACTCCGAGCATCCGGACGTGCTGCGGCGGACATGGTGGAAGTGGCGTCTTGTGCCCTCGCACGCTTTCCGCCACCAACTATTGGACTGCTGGCGGTCTGACTGGTGCTCGGACGCCGGGCAATATGACGGATTCAGCCACGTCGGTCCGTTGGGCTGGCTGCCGTTTCCGCTGCGTGCGGCGAATGAGCAGGAACACCAGCGGATGCTGGAACACGCCCGCTGGGAATACAAGAACTTCAAGAACTTCGATTTCGACGTGACGGAAGAGCCCGACCGCGCTCTGCGCAGCTTGCTGTCGTTGTGCCGCGAGCACGGCATCGGCGTGACGATGTACCTGATGCCTGAGGGTTCACAGTTCCAGGAGGTCTATCCGCCGCACGCACGGGAGCGCGTCGACGCCTATCTGGCGAAGTTGCGGCGCGAATACGACTTCGATCTTGTTGACGCCACCGGCTGGATGAACGACGACGCCTTCGCCGACAGTCATCATTTGCTGCCCGAAGCGGCCGACGAGTTTTCCCAGCGGTTCGCGCGTGAGATCGTGGGTCCCTCGTTGCGTCTCGACGAAGGCGGCAGGAGACAACACCTGGCCCGGATCATTCAGCGGCCCGCACAAAGGCGAAGCGTAAGCGAGGAATAGCGGACCCGCCTCGCTTATTCGTCTTCTTCGCCGGCCAACTTCAGCGGCGGCAGCTCCGTGCGGCGGGCGATGGGGCCGGCGGGCGGCAACTCGCTGGCGTCGGCCGGCGCAGGCTCCGGTTCTGCTCGGTCGGCGTGTGCGGCGACGGGCGGTGGCCTGGTCTTTTGCACCTTCTTGCGTGAGGCGATCAGCTCCTCACGGGCCGGCCCGGCCAGCGATTCGTGCGGCAAGTACACATACAGATCCTCGTCGTGGCTCACCACCTCCGGCGGCGCCAGGTCTTCCAGATGCTCGGCACAGCTCCAGATGGTCACCTTCACGCGTTCTTTCCAGCTTTTGAGCAACTGATAAGCCGAGCCCAACACCAGCACCGAGAGGCCGAGCACGAGAAACGCCGTCCAACCGAACAGGATGCCGAACAACAGAAACAACGCGCTCGCCCCCAGCGAGCCTCCCAAGATGGTGGTGGGCGACTCGAACACGCGAATCTCTTGCGAGAATTTTCGCATGGTCAGGCCGTCGGTCTTGCCGCAGGCATAGCACTGCCGCGGCAGGCCGACGTTCCACGACATACCGGTGCGCGCGTCGCTGGAGCGGTACTTCACCTGCCGCAGTTTCATGTCGGGCGTGCGCAGCGCGGGCACCCACACCCGCAGGTTCAGAAGCGCACGGTCGAGCCAGGGGCGTGCGGCCGCGGCGCGGTCCGCAAGCTTGGAGCCGGTCTGCTCCGCCGTGCCTTGCTCCGCATCGAGTTGATCGGGCTGATCGTCCATGCCTTTATAGTAACCGGCATGGGGCCGAACAGGAAACAGGCCCGCGGCAGACCGGCCGACCAGCCAGCGGGGACTTGAACCGGCTGAGAGCTTTTGCCGCGAGGAAAAGCGGTGGACCTGGCCAGGCTCTGCCCCAGCCAGCGCCAATGTCTCATTATCAGCCGCGTGCAGTATAATACCGGGAGCCAAGTGGACCTCCCTCGATTTTCGATTTTCGATCTTGGATTCTGGATTTCAAGCCCGACGACGAGTGCTGGCGGCGGCTGCCGTCGGCATCGCCGCGATCGGGGGAGCCGTTTACTACGCCGCCCGGTTTGCGCGTATCGACACGGCCCCCTTGCCGCGGCCCCTGGTCAATGCGCCGTTCGTGCGCACGCCCGAAGATACGGTTGACAAGATGCTCAAACTGGCCGCCCCGCGAGAGAATGAGCTGCTCTTCGACCTGGGTTGTGGCGACGGCCGGATCGTCGTGCGGGCGGCCGAGAAATACCGCTGCCGCGCGGTCGGTTTCGATATCGACCCGCGGCGCGTGGAAGAGGCGCGTCAGAACGCCCGGCGGCGCGGGGTCGACGATCGCGTGAAGATCGTCGAGAAAGACATCTTCCAGGTCGACTTGAGCGAAGCCGACGTGGTGACGCTCTACCTGCTGCCCCGGCTGAACGAAAAGCTGATCCCGCAGTTGAAACGCCTCAAGCCGGGGGCACGCATCGTATCGCACGATTTCGACCTGCCCGGCATCGGGCCCGACAAGGTGCTGCCGCTGATGACGCCCGAAGGCGAGCGCCAGCACGTGATTTATCTTTGGACCACGCCTTTTCGATCGGTTGCAGGACCGCACCGTTGATGCTATGCTCGCACCGGTGCCTGCCTTGCCGGGCACCGTCGAAGTCACTGCGTCTTTACGATTGATCACCATGGCTCAAAGGCCCGACGTCAATCCGGTCGGCGAACATGGCCTCTATTTGCGACTCTTTGTGAGCAACAGCGGCGGGGTATGATTGCGCATGCACACGGCGGCCGCGCGAAGTCGGTCGCTTTTTGCCCGGTCCCGGCAGGTCGGTTCTTCTCTCGACCCGGCGGCCGGCGCCCACGGCAGCCGAAGGCCGGTTGCCTCTTTCGTCCGCGGCCGCGATCGCTGCGAGCTTCCCGTTCCGCAAGGGCCCTTCGCCAAATCGAGAAGCCGTTTTTGACTGAGTTACCTGAAGACATCCGACGATTCATCGCCGCCAACATCACGTCGGTCGCGCAGCTCGAGCTGCTGTTGCTGCTGCGCGGCGAGCGCGACCGGGAATGGACCGCCGACGAAGTGAGCCGCGCACTGTATGCGGCGGCCAGCGGCATGGCCGAACAATTGAACGACCTGGAAACCAAGGGCTTGCTCTACATCACGCACGCACCCGATGAACGCTTTCGCTATCGCCCGCGCGATGATGAGCTCGACGCGCTCAT
Organism: Pirellulales bacterium; assembly: GCA_035533075.1. Taxonomy (NCBI): domain Bacteria; kingdom Pseudomonadati; phylum Planctomycetota; class Planctomycetia; order Pirellulales; species Pirellulales bacterium. The sequence goes on from DATLUO010000231.1 coordinate 8,709, forward strand.
CGGCCGCATGGCCACGCTCTATCAAGAGCGGCGCGTGGCGGTGATCTCGCTGATTTATGCCGAGCCGACCGACAAGGCCCGCAGCTTTGCCGACGCTTTCCGCCTTCGCAAGGAGAAGGAGAGCTGATGGTCGACTTCATCTATTTGCTGTGCGCGGCGACGGCCTTGACGTGTTCCGTCCTGCTGTGGCGCGGCTACCGCGAGAACCGAATTCGGCTCTTGTTCTGGAGCAGCCTCTGCTTTCTGGGGCTGGCCGTCGAGAACGTGTTGCTGTATCTCGACCGGGTCACCTATCCGAACGTCGACCTCTCGATGTACCGGCAGCTAGTGGGCCTGGCCGCGCTGACGTTGCTGATTTACTCCATGATCTGGGAATCGAAATAACAGCCGCGGGAGAGGGATCCATGGGCGTATTCATGCAAGGAATGTCGGCGATGGCCTGCCTGGTGATCGCGCTGTTCTTCCTGCGGTTTTGGCGGGGCACCGGTGACCGGCTATTCTTGATCTTTGCCGTGGCCTTTGGTCTGATGTGTGCCACGCGGTTGCTTTCGGCCGTGCTGGGCGCGCAGCATACCCACAGCGGCTACGTCTACACGGTCCGCTTTCTGGCATACCTGTTGATCCTGGCGGCCATCATCGACAAGAACCGGCCGCGGGCAGCGCGGCTACAGGCGTAGGGTGGGACCAGCGAGCTTGCGAGCGCCGGCCCGCTGCAATTTTGGATTTTGGATTTTCGATTTTGGATTCCGACAATCCAAAATCCAAAATCCAAAATCCAAAATCCAAAATTGCGGCGCCGACACATTGACAACGTTAGTCTCTATGGACCACGACGACACAAACCAGCGGCCCCCGTCGGCGCTGCGGTGGATGCCCGAACTTTGGGAATTCGGCCGCCGCCGGGTCCGCTCGCAAGGGCGGCTGATGCTGCTGTCGCTGTTGGTGGGCATGATCGCCGGCGGAGGGGCGATCGTGTTTTTCGTCGCCTGCCAGATGGTGTCGCACTCCGCGCTCGACCGCGTGGCCGGCTATCGGCCGCATGTGCCGCTGGGCGAACCGCCCCTGCTCAAGGAAACCGAGCAAGTTTTTCGGCCCTGGCTGTTGCTGATGGTGCCCACCCTGGGAGGCGTGCTCAGCGGCTTGCTGGTCTACAGCCTGGCGCCCGAGGCCGAAGGGCACGGCACCGACGCCGCCATCGAAGCCTATCACAACCGCCAGGGTCAGATTCGGCCGCGCGTGCCGCTGGTGAAAATCGTGGCCAGTGCCCTGACGTTGGGCACCGGCGGATCGGGCGGGCGAGAGGGGCCGATCGCCCAGATCGGCGCCGGTTTTGGTTCCTTCCTGGGCAGCGTGCTGCGTCTGCGGCCGGCGGAGCGCCGCATCTTGATGGCCGCCGGCATGGGAGCGGGCGTGGCCGCCATCTTTCGCGCCCCGCTGGCCGGCGCGCTGTTCGCCGCCGAGGTGTTGTATCGCTCGCCCGATTTCGAATCGGAGGTGATCATCCCGGCCGGGCTGGCCAGCGTCGCCGCCTATTCGACGTTCGGCATGGTGTTCGGCTGGAAACCGCTCTTCTCGCTGGCGCCCGAGGTGCTGGCCCAGCTCACCTTCGACAATCCGCTCTCGCTGGTGCCTTACTCGCTCTTGGCGCTGTTCATGATCGCGCTGGCCGCCTTTTATGTGCGGTCGTTTTACGCCCTGACGAGATTCTTCAAGCAATTGAAGATCCGGCCGCACATCAAGCCGGCCCTGGGCGCGCTGGCCAGCGGCGCGCTGGCGCTGGCGCTTTATTACGCGCTCGCACGCGACCAGCGCGTGCTGGCGGTGCTCTCGTTCGGCTACGGCGCCCTGCAAGACTCCCTGGCCATGCCGCCCTCCGGCCAGTCGAGCGTCGTCTACGGCTTGCTGCTGCTGGTCGTGGCCCTGGGCAAAATCCTCACCACCGGGCTGACCATCGGCAGCGGCGGATCGGGCGGCGTGTTCGGGCCGTCGATGGTCATCGGAGGATGCGGAGGCGGCGCGTTGGGAATCGCCTTGCACTGGCTGTGGCCCGAACTGGTGCCGCACCCGGCCAGCTTCGTGATCGTGGGCATGGCGGGCTTTTTCGCCGCCGCCGCCAAGACGCCCTTTTCGACGTTGGTGATGGTCAGCGAACTGACCGGCAACTATAACCTCCTCTTGCCGACGCTCTGGGTGTGCGCCCTCGCCTTCCTGCTCAGTGACGACCGCTCGATCTACAGCTCGCAGGTGGCCAGCCGCTCGCGGTCGCCGGCCCATCAAGGCGACTACGTGCGCGACGTGCTGGCCGATTTCACGGTCGGCCAGTTCGTCACCCTGCCACAGAACGTCCCCGTGCTGAGCGCCGCCGATCCGTTGAGCGTCATCCTCGACCGCTTCAGCCGCTCTCCTTATCATGCGTTGCCGGTCACCGACTCCGACGCTCATCTGCTGGGCATTGTGGCGTTGGAAGACATTCACCTCGCTTCACGCTCGCCGAACATCGGGCCGCTGGTGTTGGCCGCCGACCTGATGCGCGACGACATCACCCCCTTGCGCGGCGACGACCGGCTCGACCGTGCCCTGGAGTTGTTCGTCGAAAACGACCAGACCGATCTACCGCTGGTCGACGGAGGCACGTTGCCGCGGGTGATCGGCATCGTGCGGCGGTCGGACATTGCCACCTTGTATTTGCGGTACGTGCATGGGGCGGCGGAGAGCACGGATTATACGGTGTGAGGCGAGGCGCGCATTCCTGGCATGTGCAACATCGTCAAGAATCGACGAACTTGCCCGTAAGACCGCATTCAGTTTTTGTTCCGATGGCAAACACCACGCCGCGGCGGACGGCTCCGTAAACACCACGCCGCGCAAGAGCGCCGTTTGCGACCGATGCGACACGCGCGTCGCATCGATGCCGCTGGCGCGCAAGCGCCGCGCGAAGGGACCACTAACCACTAACCACTAACCACTAACCCGAACCGGCGACGGCACTTTGGCTGCGCGCAGCCGAACTGGCTGCGCCCGGGTCCCGCTCGTCCGTCTGGACGATCGCCGCAAGTGCTTTCAGGGCCTGGCGTTGCGACGAGAAGCCCTCGGGGTGCTGCGCGGTCAGCCGCGACAGTTGCGGGCCATGAAAACGGTTCCTGCCGCCTTTTTCGGTCCCACCTTTTCCGGTCCGCCGATGCCCGGCCACGAACGATGGCAGGTTTTCTGACCGCCCAAACCAGGCCTGCGAAGGAATTGGAAAAACAGTCATGACCGGTATACTGGAAAAGAGCAGAGGACCCATTACCATGAACGACGCTCTATCCCAAACCTTGGCCAAGCTTGATCTTCAGCCGGGCCAATGCCAGGTGTTTCAGGTCAATGGATATCGCGTCGAAATTCGTCGGCCCACCGAGGAGGAGTCGGATTTTTTGGGCATGGCCATGCTCGAACCGTGGGTGGCGTTTCCACAGGGTGAACCGGCCCTGCACCTTGCGGTTCGCGTCGAGCCCCATCCACTGCCGGTTCCTCCCGACATTCCCTCGGATAAGAATGTCGTGCCGTGATCTGCGACCAGCCCGCCCTGGACGTTGCCCTTGATCAGGGCGACCTGATCGAAGGATGTCCTGTCATTCGCCTGAAGGCTGTCCCCACCGGAAGCAACGCGCTAGAGCCGGTGGCGTTGCATTGGCGCCGGACCGTCGTCCTCACGCAAACGTGCGACTTGGCAAACGCCAAGACGGTGGATGCCAACGTTGCCGAGGTCTTCGACGCGCAACTCCTGGTGGACCAGGGAATTCTAAAGTCGTCCGACATCAAAGGCCCAATTCGAGGCGGGCGCGTCTGGGGTTGGTACTTTCTGCCCGCCGATACTCGACTCGGCTTACCGGAAATGATCGTCGACCTGCGCCGCCTGCACACGATCCAGATCGATTTGCTGCGCTCGCTTATCCAGGCCGGGCAACGCCGCGCCCGCCTACAGCCGCTCTACCGCGAGCACCTCGCCAAACACTTCGCCGATGGCTTCAGCCGCATCGGTTTGCCGCGGCCCTATGAGACGATGTGACGGCCACCCGCTCGCCGATTGCGGGGCAGTGCGCCGTTGCAGGCGTCGTCGCGGCCGCCATGCAGGACGACCTGACGCGCTTCGGTTTCGCGAAACGCGCGTAAGGCGGACGCTAGGATGGGATTGACAGGGCCGCATTCAATGACGGCGGTCGCCGTTGCGTGCCATTGCTGGCCAAGAAGTTGAGCCTCGACAGGCCGTCCGCCCCCGTGGCCGACCTCGCAAGCCGAGTCGCGATTAATCGTTCTGACCCCTTTTTTCCCGAGGGTCTGACCAAGGCTGAGCCGCCCGGTGGCCGCGCGACCCGCGCGGAGCGGTTCCCGCGGAGTTGCGACCGGTTCTGGAGCGGCTGAGATCGACGCCGAGACCTGGCTCGACACGCCGGCTTGCTTTGGTCGCTCGCTTCCACCGCGCGGTGGAACCGTGGAGCATGGCATTAACGCTTCGCCCATACTTGCCGCACGGCTTCCGGAGTGTCGGCATGTTTGATGTTGGCCAGAATCTGCCGCAGCACGCCCGCATCTTGGATCTGTCGGACTTCGGGCATGAGCGCCAGCCCCCCGGCGGCGAATCGAAGCTCCAACGCCACCTCAATGCCCGCCAGCAGGTCTTCACGGCCCTCTTCACGGCCCTCTTCACGGCCCTTTTCGAGGCCCTTTTCGAGGCCCCTGGCCAGACCCTCGGCGAGGCCCCTCTCCATGCCGACGCGCTCAGCCGTCGTGATAAAAGGCATGCCTTTCTCCTTTTCAAACTCGTGAATTTCATTCCAGGCCAGCTCGGCCAGCGGCTTGGGCAAGGTCATCATTTTCTCCATCAGCCCGTACAACTGACGGATCTGCTCCGCGCTATACCCGCGCTCGTAAAGCCCCTTGATCAGCCGCACCTGCGCCACGCGACGCCCCTCGTCGTCGTGCGCATTTTGCAGCGTTTTCAAATGCGCCGATACCACCACGGCGATCGGGTTCAGGTTCGACTCCAGCGCCGCCTCGTCACGCCCATAATCGAGCAGCTTCGCCGTCGGAAACCGGATGCCGACCTCCGTGCCCCACAACTCATAGCCGAACCGGTCGGGCCGCCACGCCGGCCGGTCGTCGCCCAGGATCGCGAAGCTCGCCACCTTTTGATTATAGCGA
>DATLUO010000232.1 GCA_035533075.1 Pirellulales bacterium
ACGAGGTTTTTGCCTGTCGACCGACCTGACAGAGGGTTTTTTGGCGGCTGCTCAAATGATGTGCATAGTGGTCATCTGGCTGCCTGTTCTTTGAGCACTTCTTTTGTCCGTGCGGCGAAGCAGCCCGCCGGCGTTCGGCGAGCCGCGGTGAGAAGTCGAAAAGATCCGGTCCCAAGCCAACGGCGCGGTAGAACATGGGGAGCCAAGCAGGCGGACGACTGCGACCGATCCATCCCAAGCCAGTCGCGGAGTAGGATTCGAGGAAAGGACGGACAAGTAGACGGCAGACAGTAAAGGCGGACTGAAGAGCGAACGCGTCGCCACAAACGTGCCCCCAATCACAATCCAAAATCGACAATCCAAAATCCAAAAACGATGCCCCACCCCCCAGATTTATCGTTGCGGCGCGAAAATGAGCCGCGCCGCCCTGTCGCCGCAAGGTCCGGCCGGCAAACCGTTTGCATCGCGGGCAAACCGAACACGCGTTTTGTTTTACAAGGCTAATTATTTTATGACAACGGTAATTCGAGGCAACCCAACCGCACGTTGATGCGGAGCAGGTCGCCTGGGGCGACCAACCGCATCCAATCCTGGGACGCCCTCACGCGTCCCTCCCGGTGGCGGGCGGCGCGCAGCGCCGGCTCGGGTCTTTGACAATTTGGTAGATTCACGCGGCAAAACCGCCCTGGCTGAATCGTGCCGTTGGCCAGCCGCGCTCGTCAGGGAACTCTCCGCACCGGCTTGAAGCGTTCGCCGGGCACCACCAGCGAGGTCAGGCGGATGCCGAATTTGTCGCCCACTTTTACCGCTTCGCCTTCCGCGATCACGTGGTCGTTGACGTGCATCTGCAGCATCTCTTCGCACGATTTGTCGAACTGGATGATCGAGCCGGGGCCAAGCTCGACGATCCGCCCGACCGGCTGCTTTTTGGCGGCCAGCGTCACGATCACCGGCACCTTGATCCGCAACAGGCTTTTGGCATAGCCGGGCAAGGCCTCGATGCCCAGCGGGCTGGCCAAAGCGGTCGCGGCGGCGGAGGTGAGTTGCGGGCTGGAGGAGGTCGACATCGTTGTACACGCTTCCACGGGCGCCACCGAAGGTGCTTGCTCGGCAAAAACGTGCCGCGACGCCTTTATCGACGGCAATGCGACGGATCTTTAATCAGAATCCCCCGCCGCTCGGCCCCTCGGCCACCTGAACCAGGTCCTGAATCAGCCGTGCGGAATCATTTGCGTATCGCTGTTGCGCTTCGGCCGTCATTCGCAGGTGGTAAACGGCCGCCAGTTCGCCGTCGGCGTCCCAGGTGCCGGGATCGTTGAGCACGAACCGCAACCGCCACGGCTGCACGACTTTCTCGCTCCCGTCTTCCTTGGAGACCAACTCGACCGCGTCGCAACGGACGCAAGCCTCGACCAGTTTTTTCGCCAGGTCGATGCGCGGAAACAGGCGAATCGCCGCCAGCAGCGAAAGATCGCTGCTCGCCAGCCGTCTCAGCAAATTGACCTCAGGCGAGACAGCCTCGTCGTTCGATTGCATTGCTTCTGCCTCAGTTCGCATCGACCCGCTCTTGATGAAAACGCTCCCCGAAGAATCCCTCCCAGTTTACGGCAACCCCGCCCGCAGGGGAAGATGCTCTACTTGCCGACATTTCAAGTAATACTGTACCTCTTCATAACGTATGCCGGGCAGACTGGCCAGCAACGGTCGAATCCGCGACGGAGGTTCGCTGCCGACGACCTCGGCGATCCTGTCGATCATCTCCGCGGACAAGAACCAGGCGGCCTCGACCTTCCATCCCGCCTCGGCTGCCCGCAGGGTGTGGTCCCAGATTACGTCGCGCTCGCAACCGCGAATGGCCGTACACTCTTCGACGCTGAAGCCCGCGCAAAGCAACCGCCAGGTCCAATAATGGCTCGGTTGGCCCGCGACGCTGGCCGGCACCACCTTCGCTTCGGGTACGTTCGCCGCTGGCCCGTCTTTGGACGACGGTTCCTTGGCGGTCCGCGCTTTGGCCAGTGCAAACCGCCGCGCCAGGCCGGGCGAAAGCGTCAGTGGCTTGTCGAGCCGCGACTGGGCCGTCATCACGCTCTTGCCGAGCTCGGTCAACTGCACCGTCGGCCGCAGATGATCGCTGCCCGCCTGATCCAGACAGCGGACGGTCAACAACATGTCCAGCAGCTCGACCACTTCGTCCTGCTTGAAATGCGCCAGCAGGCCGTAGGTCGAAAGCCTCGCCAGGCCGAAGCGCTTGATCTTGGCGCTGTTCGAGCCGCACAACATCTGGGCGATCAGGTGCTTGCCGAATCGCCCCTGCGTGCGGGCCACGCCGCTGAGAATCTTGCGGATGACTTCCACCAGCTCGTCGCTCAGCGGCACGGCCTCCTCAGGTTCGACCGCGGCAGGCGCACCGTCGTCGTCGGAGGATGGCCTTCCCAGGCCGTCAACTTGAGTATCTTCGTTTGGGACGGCCTGGGAATCCCGGCGCGCCGGGACTCCGGTCTCGTCTTCGTTAGGGACGGCCTGGAAATCTCGGCGCGCCGCGACTCCGTCTTGCGGCGCCCCCGGACGTTTGCCCAGGCCGCGACGCTCGCAGTTGTCGCAACGACCGCACGGCTCGGCGTTTTCCTGGCCGAAGTACGCCAGGATCTCGCGCTCGCGGCAGCGCGACGTATCGGCGAAGGCGATCATCTGATTGAGCTTTTCATATTCGGCCTCTTTGTGTTCTTCGAGCGTCTTGAAGTCGAGTTCCAGCTTGCTGAACGGTTTGCTGCGCTCGATCATGCGAATGGCGCGGCCGCGAAAGGGAGGAATATAATCGAACGCCTTCAGGCTGCGCAGCTCGCGCAGCGTGCGGGCCAGGGCGGCCGAATCGGTTTCGAGCGCCGACATCAGCTCGCGCGGCGGAATATCGACCCACTCGTGCCGCACCGAGCCGACGAAGCGTTCGATGGCCTGCAACAGCCGCCGCTGGGCCTTCGCCTGCCGCGGCAGCAGATCGACGAGCGTCGGCAGGTCGCTGTCGAGCTTGACGCGGGCCATGTTCTCGCGGCTTTCCAGCCGCTCCAGCACGCCGGCCTGCTCCAGCAACTGCTCGCACGTGCCCACGCCGTCGGCGCTGATCTGCAAATTGAGCGCGTCTTTGATCTCTTGCTGCGTCAGCTCGATCACCTCGCGGTCGGTCCGCCGTAGGTGATCGTAGACTTTCTCCACCACGTCGCGGGCCGGATAGGCGCTTTCGATGAAAAACTCTTGAATCTTCCGGTCACCGTAGCTGTAGAGCAGCAGGCAGCGCGAAGCAAGCCCGTCGCGGCCCGCGCGGCCCGCCTCCTGATAATAACCTTCCAGCGTGCCGGGCAAATTGTAATGCACGACGAACCGCACGTCGGGCTTGTCGATGCCCATGCCGAAGGCCGTCGTGGCCACGACGATGTCGCATTGGCCCTGCATGAACTTGTCCTGGGCCAGGCGGCGTTCTTCGGGGGTCATGCCGGCGTGATAGACGACCGCCGAGCGGCCGACCGTCTGCCGGATCGCCTCGGCCACTTCCTCGCACCGCTTGCGCGACGAGGCGTAGACGATGCCCGAACCGGGCGAGCTGAGCAAAAAATCTTCCAGCATGCGTTCCTTGCCGCCCTTGCCGTAAGGAAGCTGCACTTCGTAGCGGAGGTTCGGCCGCACAAAGCCGGTGATGAACACGCGGGGCGAGCGGAGCGCGAGCTGCTGGCTGATGTCTTGCCGCACGGCGTCGGTGGCGGTGGCCGTCAGGGCGATGGTGGGCGGCATGCCCAGCATGGCCCGGAAACGGCCGAGCCGGGCGTAATCGGGCCGGAAGTCGTGCCCCCATTGGCTGATGCAGTGGGCCTCGTCGACCGCCAGCAGGTTCAGCTTCGCGGCCCGCACGGCCTCCAAAAACCGTGGGCTGCGGAACCGTTCGGGCACGACATACACCAGCGGATATTCTCCGGCCGCCATGGCCTGCAAGCGGGCATGCTGTTCGGCCTGATCGAGCGTGCTATTGATGAACGTGGCATTCAGGCCGCGCGCCAGAAGCTGATCGACCTGGTCCTTCATGAGGGCGATCAGGGGCGAGACGACGAGCGTCACGCCGGGCTGAGCCAGGGCCGGAAGCTGATAGCAGAGGCTTTTGCCGCCGCCGGTGGGCATGACGCACAGGCAGTCTTGCCCGGCCAGCACCGTCTCGATCACTTCACGCTGGCCGGGGCGAAAGCGGGTCAGGCCGAATCGCGGCAGGAGCGTTTCGGGAGCGGTGACGGTGGCCTGAGACATCGCGATTTTGGATTTTGGATTTTCGATTTTGGATTGCCGCGGGGCCTTGCCGCGGCATGGGCCATTGTACGGTGCAAACGGGTCGACTTGGAGTGTCGGCAGGGTGCCGCACGTTTGCGGGGCAAATATACGTCACGCGGCCGAGAATGGAACATTGGCGGTGGCTGGGGCAGAGCTTGGCCATGTGGAGGCTGGCACTCCGTTCATCTCGGCGGCCAAGCGATGCCCCGGTC
>DATLUO010000233.1 GCA_035533075.1 Pirellulales bacterium
CCGGCCAGTCGTCGTCCCACCGGGGCAAGCCCGGCGGAGACGTGCCATTCGCCGCCGTTCATGCTAGCCGGCCAGTCGTCGTCCCACCGGGGCAGGCCCGGCGGAGACGTGCCATTCGCCGCCGTTCATGCTAGCCGGCCAGTCGTCGTCCCACCGGGGCAGGCCCGGCGGAGACGTGCCAAATTATCTTCCTGAACCCTGAACCCTGAACCCTGAACCCTCTCGGGAACCCTCAATCGCCGTTTCCGGCAACAACACGCGAGGCCCGCGGCGGTCGATGACCACAAACCGCCCGAACACCGCCAACTCCTCGGCCGGAAGCCAAGTGAGCAGGAACAACACCTGACGCGCCAAGGCGCCGAAATGCTCGGCGTCGGCCAGGAGATCGTCGTCGGGTTCGACCGATACACACACGCTACGGTGCCGGCACGAGCCGGGGAAACGTTGCCGCACCATCATCCGCGTGATCGTATCGAGGGCGAAGACCCAGCCGTCGCTTTCAAGGTTGGCGTCGATTTCGATCCAGCGCAGCGGTCCCAGCGACGGCTCGGCGTCGGTCGGGCGGACCTCCCAACGGCCGCCCGTGCGACGCGCAAGCTGCTCGGCCGCACCGGCCGCGTCATCGCGCGACTGCCAGACGTAAAGCCAACCGTTCTGGCGTCCTTCCGGCCGCACGCGCGGCACGCGCTCCAGCGACACGCCCTGCTTGAGCAACTCCACGCTGACGAGCCGGGCGTCATCTTCCTCGTCGGCCAAATCGGGTTTGTCCGCCAGGCGGACGATGGTGTACGGCATACTACATATTCAACGCGTCATTGATCGTACCCAAATAGATCGAGGCGACGCGGAAGATCACCAAGATAATCAACCCCGCCACCAGCGCCCAAACCAGAAACCCACCCACCACGGTCAACGCCGCCATCGCCCGCTTGGCCTGGTCTTGATATTGCTCCGACAACAGGGCCAGCGTTTCCGGCAGGCGGCCGCTCTCCTCGCCCACGCGCACGCTGTCGAGAAAGATGTGCGGAAAAGCCTTGGTGTCGGCCAGGGCGTGGGTGATTTCGCCGCCGGCGCGGATCTCTTGCACGATCTCGGCGGTGTGGTCGGTGTAGTTGGCGTTGCCCGTGCTCCGCAGACAAAGCGGCAACGCCCGCAGCAGGTCCATGCCCGATTCGAGCGTGACGTACATGGTCCACGAGAACTGGGCCAAGGCAAGCGTCTCGATCGGCTTACCCAGGCCGGGCACCCGGATCAAGGCGAGCTGGATGGGCCGCGTCCAAACCAGTCCGCGACGGATGGCCTGAACCACCACCGCGATGCCGGCGGCGACCGCGCCGATGACCATCAGGTAAATCATCAGCCCCTGGCCGCCGACCAGGCCGAGACCGAGAATATCGAGCGGCTTGCCGTCGGGCATGGGCGGCAAGAACACGCCGGTGATGTAGATCACCAGCCCGACGACGGTCAGCGCGGCGGCAAGCTGCAGCATGGGCCAGGCGATGGCGGAGAGAAAGGCCTGTCGCAGGCGGACCTGGTGGTCGTAGTGGTCCGCCAGGCGGCGCAGGACCTCGGCCAGCTTTCCGGTGCGCTCGCCCACCTCGGTCAGCTCCAGGAACAAGCGGGGGAAATAACTCCCCGTCTCCGCCAGGGCGTCGCTGACCGATTCGCCGCGGTTGACGGCCTCCACGATCTCGTCGAGATGCCGCCGCAAGCTGGGCGAAACGTAGCCTCCCCGTTCGCGCGTCCAGACGCGGCGCACATCGACGCCGGCTTCCAGCCCGGTCGAAAGCCGCCGGCAAAGCTGGGCCAACTCGCGCAAACCGATTCGAGAGGAAAAGAACATGGCAGGGGACCGGGAACAGGTTACAGTAGTCAGCATACTATGAAGGAGCCGGCCTGTCTTGGGTGCGACGTGGAATTGCAAACCAGAGGTTCAGGGTTCAGATGAGGGATGAGGGATGAGGGATGCCGCCTCGCCCAAGACCCTGAACCCTGAACCCTGAACCCCGAACCCTGAACCCTGAACCCCGAACCCTGAACCCTGAACCCCGAACCCTGAACCCTGAACCCCGAACCCTGAACCCTGAACCCCGAACCCTGAACCCTCCCCATGCATGCACTCGACACGGTAGCCATCGTCGGCGTCGGCCTGATCGGCGGCTCGATCGGCCTGGCCTTGCGGAAGCGCGGCCTGGCCACCGAGATCGTCGGCATCGGCCGCCGCGCCGAAAGTTTGCGCGTGGCGCAAGAGCGCGGCGCCGTGACGCGCGCTACGCTCGACTTGGACGAGGGCGTGGCCGACGCCGGTTGGGTCGTGGTTTGCACTCCGGTAGGCCGGATTGCCGACGACGTGCGGGCGGCGGCCCAGAGTTGCCGGCCTGGGGCGCTGATCACCGACGCGGGCAGCACCAAGGCCGAAATCGTCGAGCGAGTCGGTCTTGCCCTGCCGCGAGGCGTGCGGTTTATCGGCAGCCATCCCCTGGCCGGCAGCGAGCGCAGCGGTGCCGCCGCCGCCGATGCCGACTTGTTCGTCGATCGCCTGGTGGTTCTGACGCCGGAACCAACCTCGTTGGCCGGCGACGTGCGGATGCTTTCCGAATTCTGGACGGCTTTGGGCGCGCGGGTGGCGACGATGCCGGCCGTGGAGCACGACCGGCTGATCGCGGCCGCCAGCCATCTGCCCCACCTGGTCGCCGCGGCGCTGGCCGTCGCCACGCCCGATGAAGCCCTGCCGCTGACCGCCACCGGCTGGGCCGACAGCACGCGGATTGCTTCGGGCGACCCCGAACTTTGGCGGCAGATTTTCGCCAGCAACCGGTCCTCGCTGCTCGCCTCGCTGACGCGGTTCGAGGAGCTGCTGGCCGGCCTTCGCACGGCCCTCGACGCCGGCGACGACCAGGCGGTTCTTGAAATCCTTCGCGCCGCCAAACAGCGGCGAGACGGGATGGCCTTGTGAACGCCGCCCGAAACTCTTAGGCTGGACTCTTCGATTCTTGTCGCCGCTTGCTTCGACACGCCGCACCCGCCCTCTTTCCATGACGGTTATTCGGTCCAACCCTCCCGTCCGCATCGCCATCATCGGCGCCGGCGCGGTCAGCGACTATCACCACGTGCCGGGCATCCGGCTCGATCCGCGGGCAAAACTCGTCGCCGCCTGCGATTCCGACGCCGGCCTGCTCGACCGCCGCCGCAAAGAATGGGGCGTCGAAAAAACCACCACCGACGCGGAAGCCCTCTGTGCCGATCCCGATATTGATGCCGTGGTGATCTGCACGCCGAATTTCACGCACCGGCCCATCGCCTTGGCCGCCGCCCGGCACGGCAAACATATTATGTGCGAGAAGCCGCTGGGGCTGAACGCCGGCGAGGTCCGAGAAATGTACGAGGCCGCGCGCCAGGCCCGCGTGGTCCACATGACGGCTTTCACCTATCGCTTTGCGCCGTCGATGCGGTATTTGAAGCAGCTTGTCGAAAGCGGAGCGCTAGGCCAACCGCGGCACTTTCGCTCGCAGCGGTTTCTCGACCTGCCCGAAACAAGCTGGGGCTGGCGGCAATACGAGCATTTGGCGGGAGCCGGCGATCTGTTCGACATGACCATTCACCGGCTCGACTTCGCCATGGATTTGCTCGGCCCCATCGCTCAGGTGTGCGGCGCCGTGGCCCGCTTCGCTCCGCGCACCGCGACCGCCGACGGCAAGAGTTGCCCGCCGTCGAACGTTGACGATTGGTCGAGCTTGATCGGCGAATTCGCCGGCGGCGGCACCGGCGTCTGGGAAGGAACCACGTTGGCCAAGGGCTACCACCGCGACGGTTTCGGCCACGAGTGGGCGGAGATCAACGGCTCCGAAGGATCGGCGGTTTACCGGCTGCACGAGCCGAACACGATTCTAGTGGGCCGCAACGGCCGCGACCTGGCGCCCGAGCCGGTGCCCGAACAGTTCCTCAAGCCGGCCGACAGTCCGCGCGATCCGCGCGCAGGAAAGCCCGCCACGGTGTTCCGATACGACCTGATGTGGGAGTTTGTTTCGGCGATCACGGCCGGCCGCCCGGCGGTGCCGAGTTTTTACGACGGCCTGAACGCCCAGATCGTCGCCGACGCCGTGCTTCAGTCGCACCGCGAACGCCGCTGGATCGAAATCGTGCGGGGCCAAGCCTGATGAGCACCGACCTGATCGACGAAAACCGGCGAGCGCCGCTGCGGTCGTTGACCGGCGTGCAGATTCTCGCCACCGGCAGCTATGTGCCCGAATGCGTCGTCACGAACGACGACTTGCACGCCCGGCTGGGATTCGATTCGAACTGGATCGTGCAGCGGACCGGCATCCGCGAGCGCCGCCACGCCCCCTTGGAAATGGCCACCAGCGATCTCGCGGTGCGGGCGGCCCGGCGGTGCATCGAGCGCGCCGGCGTGAAGGCGTCCGATATCGACCTGGTGCTGGTCGGCACGTTCACGCCCGACATGTCGTTTCCCGCCACGGCCTGCCTGGTGCAGAATCAGCTCGGCATTCGCGCTCCGGCCGTCGATTTGCAGGCGGCCTGCGCCGGCTTCATGTATGCCCTGGTGATCGGCTCGCAGTTCATCGGCACCGGGTGCAGCAAGCTGGCGCTCGTCATCGGGGCCGATTGCAACTCGCGCATCCTGAACCCGAAGGATTCCCACACCTATCCCTTGTTCGGCGACGGCGCGGGAGCGGTGCTGCTGGCCGCCGGCGGCCCCGAACAGGGACTCGTCTCCTACACGCTCGGCTCCGACGGATCGGGCGGCGACCTGCTTTGCCGGCGGATGGGCGGCTCGCGCATGCCGATCTCGTCCGACATGCTCGACGAGGGTGTACAGTATATGCGGATGGACGGCCGGGCGGTGTTCAAGTGGGCCGTGCGGTTGTTGGACGAATCGATCCGGGCCGTGCTCGACAAAGCGGGCCTGGCCCCCGGCGACATCGACCTGGTGATCTTGCACCAGGCCAATGTGCGGATTATCTACGCGGCCACCGACGTGACGCAGATCGACCGCGGCAAGGTGTTTCTCAACCTCGACCGTTACGGCAACACTTCGGCCGGCAGCGTGCCGCTGGCGCTCGACGAGGCTTATCAGCAGGGCCGCATTCGCCGCGGCGACCGCATTTTGCTGAGCGGTTTCGGCGCCGGGCTGGCCTGGGGCACGGCCGTATTTCGCTGGTAATGCCTATGAGCGCTCTGATTCTCGATGGCAAGTCGCTGGCCGCCGAACTCCAGGCGGAGCTGACCGTCGACGTCGCCGACTTCATCGAGAACAACGGCGCCACGCCGTGCCTGGCCGCCGTGCTGGTGGGGGAGGATCCAGCCAGCGAGGTTTACGTTCGCAACAAGCGAAAAGCCTGCGAACGATCGGGCATGGAAAGCCAACTGCACCGCCTCGCCGCCGAGCTTTCGACCGACGACGTATTGACGCTGGTCCACAAGCTGAATCACGACGACGAGGTGCATGGCATTCTGGTGCAGTTGCCGCTGCCTTCGCAGATCGACGCCACGCGCGTGCTCGACGCGGTGCATCCGCTGAAAGACGTCGATGCTTTTCATCCGGAGAACGTCGGCCGCATCGTGCAGGGGCGGCCCCGCTTTTTGCCCTGCACGCCGCAAGGAATTCAAGAGCTGCTGGTGCGGCGCAGCGTGCGAATCTCCGGCCAGCGCGTAGTGGTGGTCGGCCGTAGCGACATCGTGGGCAAGCCGATCGCCAACATGCTGCTGCAGCGCGGGTCCGCGGCCGATGCCACGGTAACGGTTTGCCACAGCCGCACGCGCGATTTGCCGGCGGTCACGCGCCAGGCCGATATTCTGATCGTGGCCATCGGTCAGCCGCGGTTCGTCACCGCCGATATGGTGAAGCCGGGGGCGGTGGTGGTGGATGTGGGCATCAACCGTTTGCCCGAAGGGCTGGCGGGCGACGTCGACTTCGAGGCCGTCAAGGAAGTGGCCGGCATGATTACGCCGGTGCCCGGCGGCATCGGCCCGCTCACGGTGGCCATGCTGCTGCGCAACACGCTGTGCGCCGCGCGGCTGCAACAAAGGTAGGAGGAGCTTCGGATCGACGCTGGCGGCCAGCAATTTACCAATATCCAATTTCTTGCGGATCGTCAGCGGAGGCGCCCGAAAGAACGATTTCCTTGGTCTTGCGCGTTGATCCGACTGTAATCACCAACTTCCCCGGTTTGTTACAAATCCAATGCTCGGGTCTGCGTAGCCACACGCTGTGGGGGCCGACTTGCGCGATCTCGACATTCTGTCCATCAACAATCAATTCCAGCAAAACTCGGGCTGAAAAGCCCTCTTGCGCGGGTCGTTCCATGAGTGATCGGCAGTTGGACGAACGGATGCGAGACTACGCCAAGCGGCACAGCGTCAAGTTTAACATTAAGCAGCAGGTTGGTGGAGGAACCGATGGATCCCAAGCCGTGGAACATCCGGTTGCACAAAGAGGACGTCGAAGTTGCTGACGACATCGATGATACCGGGGAGTACGAGTTCAATGAAGATGAATAACGGACCCACGGACCCAGCGAGCTTCACTGTCGGCGCTGCTGATAGCGTCGGCTGGCGTCTTCCAAGGTGCGCCGCTCTTGGGCCGTAAGGCTGGCCTCGCCTTCGCGTGAAATCTTTTCCAGGATGCGGTCGAGTTGATCGGAGAGGTTCTCTTCGCGGTCCGGTTCGTGGACGCGTAGCTTCGGCCGCGGCTTCAACGCTGCCAGGGAGAAACGCTTCGGCATCCAGCGGCCCAAGTTCCAGCCCGTCTGGTAGTAGATGAAGGCGAATGCGGCGCCTGCCAGATGCGCCTCGTGAGCGACCCCGCCACCCAGTCCGCGCTGCGCGTGACTGTAGCCCAGCACATCCTGGCCAATCAGGAACATGCACAGCACCCAGGCCGGTATCGGAAAGATGCCCCAGAAATACCACAATCGGCGCGGGAAATGGATGACGTTCAGCACCATCACGCCGTTGACGGCGCCCGATGCACCCAGCATCACGCTGGTCTGCTGGCCGTGGGCACCATAGGTGCTCGCCGAAATCACCCACACCAGCGAGCTCACGACGATCATCGTCAGATAGACGCGCAAAAACTCTTTGCGGCCGTAGATGGCCTCCACATCGCGGCCGAAGAGCCACAGCGCGAACATATTGAAGCCCACATGCATCAGGCCGCGCGGGTCGTGCGCGAAACCAGCCGTGAGCAACTGCCAGACATTCCAGGGCTTGTGCAACAGGTCGGACTTGACCGCCAAGAACTGGCTCAGCTCGCCTTCGAGGAGCACGTCGACCACGAACACCCCGACGTTGATCAGAATCAACGTGGTGACCATCGAGCGCTGCGCGCCGAGGAAGAAGCCCGGCTGGTCGTCGTCGCGATAATAGTCGCGATCGTAAAGGCCCATGCGGCTCACTCGCCCGTGTAAGGTGCCGCCGTGCCTGCCGTCTCGCGATCGATGATCTCGTCCAGGCGCTTGGCCGCCGACGTTTGCATGGCCACCCATTGGGCCAGCAGCCGACGGTTGTCGGCCAACGTCGCGTCCATTTGCTTCCGCACCTCGTCGAGCTTGGCCTGCAAGGCGTCGCGGTGAGCGGTGATGACCGCGACTTCCTGCTTCGACTCCTCCAATTCGGGCTTAAGCGTCTTGTCGATCAGCGTCAGGCGGGCCTGGACCTCTTTTTCGGTGTCGGCCTGCAGCTTCTCGGCGATGCGTTTGTCGGTCGTGGCCGCGGCAATCTGGTCTCGCAGGCTGGCAAGCTGCCCGTTCAAGGCGTGGAAGTATTCGCCGTAGTCGCGCAACAGCCGCTCGTATTTCTTGTCGACCACGCGGTCGGCCGGATCGTTGGGCTGCGCGTCGGTGCCGTCGCGCAGGTATTCTTGCAGCACGTCGGCGGGCACGCCGGGCATGAGCTGCGAGAGCTGGTTCTGATCGTAGCCGCGAAACACATCATGCCGGTCGGTAGGCAGCTTTTCGTACATGCTCCACGTCGAGCGCGTGCCATTCATGCGGTCGGTCTGCTGCTTCAGCAGATTCGGAGTCGGCGGCATCATGGTGGGCGCGAGCGAGACGGACTTGCCGGCAATCCCGACGACCTTGTATTCGCCCAGATAATGCCCGCCGTTGGCCTCTTCGAAGAGATAGAGCACCATTTTGTCTTGGATTTGGTGCGGATCGGGAAAGGGGACCTCAACCGCAACTTGCAGCGTCGCTGCATCGACCTTTTGCTTCGTGCATCCGCGCCACACCTTTCCGCGGCCGGTGAGCAGATCGTGCAGCTTGACCTCCAGCTCGCTGATGCTGGGGGTGGGGGGCGTGGTCGTGTTGTCGCCTTCTTCGAACTTCTTGATCAGCTTTTGCTGCGCTTCCAGCACCGGCGGATAGGTGGCGACGGCCTTTTGCCAAGCCGCGTGCGACGCCAGCGTGCGGGTGGCGAAATAGAAGAAGGCCACCGCCGAGACGAAAATCAGGCCGACGAGAACTTTGCTCCAGATGTTCATGGCAGCCGCCGCTTTCGTGCAGAACTTGTTGGCAAATCGCCCTTTAAGTCGATCATAAGCAGCCCGCCGCCGCCTGTCAATTACGGCCCGGCATTAGACGCCGTCCAGGTCGATAGCCGCTCGATCTTGAGCGGGCGACTCGTCGACCTCAATTTCTTCGGGCGGGATCCAGACCACGCGGCCGTCGCGCCATTCCGCGATAGGATTGCCTAGCCGCTTGTGTTCCCGCGGCAATGGGCTTTGTCTTGAAGCCCGCTCGGTTATCGAGGCACAGCCACGAGTCGGCGATCGGTTGGTAAAGTTCAAAAAAGTTTCGCAGCCCGGCGAAATAACGACGACGAACCGTCTCGGCGGGTATATTATGTCCGCCACGACGGACTCGCTCGGCGACCCTGGCAACCACATACTCGGGGCTGGGCAACCACAGAAAGACGAGCCCAAAGCGATCGGCCGCAATCGCTGCCCCTTCGACATTGAAGCCCGATAGCCCGCGAGCAATATCGTCGGCGTTCACAAACTCAGTGATTCCGCGAACTCCGCGCAGAACCGCAGGCGCGGACGCTGACTTTCCCGCGCCGTTCGGTCCGGCGATGACGACAACTTGTGGCGGCCGTTCAGCCATATCACGCCCATTCTAGCGTCACTTCCCCGAACCCCGAACCCCGCACCCTGAACCCCGAAATCCCGGCGCGCCGGGAAACCCCGAACCCTCCTACCGCTCCACCGCCTCCTGCTCCAACCGATCTTGCAGCGCTTGCACGGTCATCGGCTCCTCGCGCAAGGCTTCCATGGCCCGCACGGCGGCGTCGGCGGCCTGAATGGTGGTGATGCAGGGCACGCCGTGCGAAACCGAGGCCGCGCGAATGCGGCCCTCGTCCGTCCGGGCGCCCTTGCCGCTGGGCGTGTTGATGATGAGCTGAATCTGCCCGTCGATCAGCAGGTCGAGCAGGTTCGGATGTCCTTCTTGCAGCTTCTTGACCTGCTTCACCGGAATGCCGGCCTCGGCCAGCAGCTTGGCTGTGCCGCCCGTGGCAATAAGCTGAAAGCCCATCTCGGTAAGTTTGCTCCCCAGGCCGACCGCATGCCGCTTGGTGCGATCGGCCAGACTCATGAAGATCGTGCCCGACTGCGGCAGCAACACGCCGGCCGCAAGCTGGCTCTTGGCGAAGGCGATCGAAAACCGCTCGCTGGTTCCCATCACTTCGCCGGTCGAGCGCATCTCCGGGCCAAGCACAATATCCACGCCCACGAACTTGACGAACGGAAAGACGCTTTCCTTCACGGAAACGTGACTGGGTATGGGGGCCGAATCGTAGCCCTGCTCGTCCAGCGAGACGCCCGCCATGATCTTGGCGGCAATCTTGGCCAGCGGCATGCCGATCGCCTTGGAGACAAACGGCACCGTGCGGCTGGCCCGCGGATTGACTTCCAACACATACACGTTGGGCTTGCCGTCTTCCTGCTTGACGGCAAACTGGATGTTCATCAGTCCCTTGACCTGCAACAGCCGGGCCAGCTTCTCGGTGGCCTGGCGAATCTCCGCCACCACCGGGCCGGACAAGCTATAGGGAGGAATGGCGCAGGCCGAGTCGCCCGAATGCACGCCCGCCTCCTCGATGTGCTCCATCACGCCGGCTACGATCGTCCGCTGGCCGTCGCTGAGGGCGTCGACGTCGACCTCGATGGCGTCTTCCAAGAAGCGATCGATGAGCACCGGCTTTCCCTGGGCGACGATAAACGCCTCGCGCACGAAGCGTTCGAGCTGGGCCTGGTCGTAGCAAATTTCCATGGCCCGGCCGCCGAGCACGAAACTGGGCCGCACCAAGGCCGGAAAGCCGATCTTGGCGGCCTCGGCCCGTGCCTGGTCCATCGTCCGGGCAATGCCGTTGGCCGGCTGCCGCAGGTCGAGCCGCCGCAGAATGCCGGCGAATTTTTCACGGTCCTCCGCGTCTTCAATCGTATCGACGCTGGTGCCGATGATCGGCACGCCCGCCGTGGCCAAGGCCCGTGCCAGGTTCAACGGCGTCTGGCCGCCGAACTGCACGATCACGCCGTCCGGCTCGACGCGGTCGCAGATATTGAGCACGTCCTCCGTGGTGAGCGGCTCGAAGAACAACAGGTCGCTGGTGTCGTAATCGGTGCTGACGGTCTCCGGGTTCGAGTTGACCATGACCGACTCGATGCCCAACTCGCGCAAGGCGAAGCTGGCCTGGCAGCAGCAGTAGTCGAACTCGATGCCCTGGCCGATGCGGTTCGGCCCGCCGCCGAGAATCACAATCCGCTTGCCGCCGTCCGGCTTGGGCGGCGTCTCGTCTTCGTCTTCGTAGGTCGAATAGTAATAAGGCGTGTAGGCCTCGAACTCGGCCGCGCAGGTATCGACCGATTTGAACGTCGCCACCACGCCCTGCCGCTTGCGGTCGGCCCGTACGGTGGCTTCGGGCATGTCGAAGATCGTGGCCAACTGGCGATCGGCAAAGCCGAACTGCTTGGCCCGTTTCAACAACTCGCGGCCCACCTCGTGCCAACTCGGTACCCGGCGAAGCTCGTCTTCCAGCTCGACGATCTCCTGCAAGTTATCGAGAAACCACGGGTCGATCGCCGTCAGCTCATGCACCTCGTCGAGACCCATGCCGTCTTTGAACGCGTACCGCAGATACCAGACGCGCTCGGCGCTGGGCACGGCCAGCTTGGCGCGAATCTCGTCGCGCGACGGCTGCTGCGGCGTACCCCACAGGTCTTTGCCGTCGCAGCCGAACCCGAAGCTGCCCACTTCCAGGCCGCGCAGCGCCTTCTGGAACGATTCTTTGAACGTGCGGCCGATGGCCATCGTCTCGCCGACGCTCTTCATCTGCGTGGTGAGCATGGGATCGGCCTCCGGGAATTTTTCGAAGGCGAACCGCGGCACCTTGGTGACCACGTAGTCGATGGTCGGCTCGAAGCAGGCCTTCGTCTCACGCGTGATGTCGTTGGCCAGCTCGTGCAGCCGATAGCCGACCGCCAGCTTGGCCGCGATCTTGGCGATGGGAAAACCGGTGGCCTTCGAGGCCAAGGCGCTGGAACGGCTGACGCGCGGGTTCATTTCGATGACGATCATCCGCCCGGTCTTGGGATGAATGGCGAACTGGATGTTCGAGCCGCCGGTCTCGACGCCGATCTCGCGGATGACGGCCAGCGAGGCGTCGCGCATCCGCTGGTATTCTTTGTCGGTGAGCGTCTGTGCGGGGGCCACGGTGATGGAGTCGCCCGTGTGGACGCCCATCGGGTCGAAATTCTCGATCGAGCAGATGATGACGACGTTGTCGTCGACGTCGCGCATGACCTCCATTTCGTACTCTTTCCAGCCCAGGATCGATTCTTCCAACAACACTTCGCTGATGGGCGAAAAGTCGAGTCCGCGGCGGACCATCAGGTCGAACTCTTCGCGATTGAAAGCGATGCCGCTGCCGGTGCCGCCCAGCGTGAAACTGGGCCGCACGACGCAAGGCAGCCCGATCCATTGCACCGCCTCACGGGCTTCCTGGATGGTATGCACCGTCTGGCCGCGGCAGACTTCCAGCCCGATCTTTTCCATGGCTTGCTTGAACTGCTCGCGTTCTTCGGCCTTGGCGATCACGTCGGGCTTGGCGCCGATCATTTCCACGCCGTATTGCCGCAGCACACCCTTGCGATCCAGTTCCATCGCCAGGTTGAGGCCCGTTTGGCCGCCCACGGTGGGCAGCAGCGCGTCGGGCCGCTCGGCCTCGATCACCTTGGCCACGATCTCCCAAGTCAGCGGCTCGATGTAGGTGCGGTCGGCCGTATCGGGGTCGGTCATGATCGTGGCGGGGTTCGAGTTGATGAGCACCACCTCGTACCCTTCTTCGCGCAGGGCCTTGCAGGCCTGGGTGCCGGAATAATCGAATTCGCAGGCTTGCCCGATGATGATCGGCCCGGAGCCGATCAGCAGGATTTTGTGGAGATCGTCACGTCGCGGCACAGAACGCGTCCCTCTCGTCGTTGGTTTGTGTAAGGTGGGGCCAGCGAGCTTGCGAGCGCCGGCCCACCATCGGCGCGGCTCTGCGGCCGGTCGGCGCTGGCAAGCTTACTGGTCCAAAAGTACGGCATCCGTCGTGCGGCCCGAGCAATCATCCTGCTCGGCCCGTTGGTTCACTCTAAAATCCCTCAAAATTACCGCGCCGGTCGCGCGCTCTCAAGGGGGCGAAAGGCTGGGTAGTGGCCTAAGATCGAGTTGCTAGGCGGCAGCGGCCGGTGGAGTGCTAAGGAAATCCTCGATTTCCTGGCAGAGCGTCCTTAAGTGAGGGAACCGGTCGGCAACCTCGAAATAGGCGGTCACGTAATCAATGGCGTCGATCGTCGGCTGCGTATTCCACTTGTCGTATTGCTTGCCCCCGATGGCGTAGCAACTATTTAGGTCATCAGCAGGCGTTGGGCGAAGCTGCATGTCATCTTGCGATGGGTCGAACCCGAGTGCTGCGAAAATGGCCGCCACGGTGATGGCCGGGTCGATGGTCTGAAAGTGCGTGTGCTCAGAGAGAAACCATGCCTCAATCCCCATAACAGATAGGATGAAAGATGGCCTGATTGGGTCTGTTTTCACCCTATACGGCAACTGGGCCTCAAACTGGATAAGGTCGGCATATGCGACCGACGGCCCCAGATCGCGGTGACATAGAATCTTGCTGTATCCACGACTGACCAGGTAGTCATATTCGAGAAGCATTCTCGACTTTACGGTACTGTCACTGCCGCAATTCCATACGAGAAAAAAGTGTGTTGAGTCGGCTGGTGTTGTGCCCGTGTGGGTTACCCATATCTGCTTAGCCATCTGCCCAGGAAGACCATGGCCGCGCCGGGTTCTGGCTTCGATCGTGAGCGGGTGCGTTGCACCTGCCATCTCCAAGATGAGTTTCGTATCGAATTCAAGCTCTGTGCGACCCTCCACAAAAATCGCCATCCTATGCATTGTCCGCTGCCCCCTCCAAAATAAGCTGGCGGTCCCCCGGTTCTTCGTTGGCGAAATCGACCTCGAAGAACGAAAAATTGCTCATGCCGACGAAACGGAAATCCTCGAATACCTTGCGCGAGTTGTGGATGTTCCTTACGGAAATGTGATTACCGCGCCGTTGGAGGAGGGACCATTCGTCAAGAGGAACCTTGTTCATCACGAACTGATCGTTGGTGGACATAATCAACTGAATCTTGGATTGCTGGGCCTTCCGTCGCAGCATTTCAATCAGCCGTGAGGAACGATCGAAGTCCAATCCTTCGCCGATGTCGTCAATTAGGATGCAATGGGCGCGCTGGGCCATTTGCGAATAGGTCACCTGAATCAGAATCGACAACGCACGAAACATCCCCTGCGATATGGTGTCTTGAAAGTACATCTCGTCGACGCCTTCTTCGCGAACACCAATGAGAGCGAGTTGGCCGAGCGCCCGACCGTCCGGCGCCAGAGGAACCCCAGCTTCGATATGGCCGGGCTGCGTGGCATCAACCTCGGTCAATGGATAGCCGAGTTCATTCATATCTGCGAGAAGAGATTGGATGTACGCATCGCCAAATTCCTTCTTTGCTTTCCGAAAAATCCCAATGACACGGTTCTGGTCGCGGTCATCCAATTCTTGGGGTTGGTTGAAGATGATGCCCCAGTGATCTTTCCCAAGCTGTGATCCGAACAGATAGTGCCTGACAGATTGCCCCCACTCGGTTAGCGGCAGTAAAAACGGGTGCTGAAGCTTGTCCTTTCTGGCGCTCGCTGACATCTCATCTTCAGATGGCTCGTGGGTGATTTCCTTGCCCTCATGCTCATATCGCAACGTCAATGTCTTGTCATCGCGACTAAGCATTTTCTCGCCATGAAACCAGACGCCTTCTTCCAAAACCTTTCGGTATTCGGCTTTCCATTTGTATCGCAGCTCTTTGCCGTCCACGCTGAAGACGGCGTCGTAATCGGAGTTTGCCACCAAAAGCTTGTCCGCCTGCGTCTGGCGAGCTAGGCCAGCAATCAGATGCAAGATGCGCGTCTTCCCCGTGGCGTTCTTGCCGACGAGCAGATTGATTTGGCCGAAGACAAGGCCATCCACCGACCAGTTCTGTGGCTGGGTTTCCTTGTAGGTCAAGGTTTTCAGGTCAACGATTGACATTTGATTTCACCCTTTGTAAAACGAACCTTTGCCACTGCAATCGCGTATGGCTGCTATACCGCCCCGGCAAAGCCGGAGAGCGGTCAGCGCCTGGGCGGCGCAGGCGACTTATAACCGCCCATAGGAGCGCTACGCGCCGGGTTCGATTCCCCCTCTCTCCGCTGCCGTTGTTTTTACTTCCCGTTTGGCTGCCCTGACAGCGCGTTCCCTAATCCAAGCTGTCAGCTTGCGTCCGGCGCCCTTGGCCGCAAGTTCGCACTGTTCGCGCTCCGTCTGAGTAAGCCGAATCGGAACTATCTCCGTCAAACTGTCTTCACGGGCCTTCCGGGGCCTGCCGATTTTGTTCTTCATGTCGGAATTGTAATACAAAAAAGTCGTGCGTCAAGCTGTTTTGCCAGGCGAAGCGATCGACCTTGCCTTTGGGCCTTATTCCAAGTGGGGAACCATAGTGAGTGAAGACCTTCCGCAACGCTCGCATCGTTTACGAGCCTTCCGAGATGGTTGGCGTGAAGCGAACGCCACGACGCGGGATAGCGCCCGAGGACGCCAGCACGATTACCACGAGCCACGTAGAGCGGTTAAACGGCACCCAACGCCTGATGCTCAAGAGGCTCAACCGGCTGACCTACTGCTTCTCAAAGAAGCTCCGCAACCTTGAGGCTGCTTTCGCCATGTTCGCAGCATGGTATAATTTCTGTTGGCGAACCCGGAAGCCTGGCAAGTCGGGCAAGCTCCGGCCCACAGCGGCGGTGATGGCTGGGCTAAATGACCACACTTCGACGTTCGATGAGCTGTTTGACGAGGTATTGAGAAGCAATGGATGACACGAGAGTTGGCGAGCACAACCACCAAACGCTTTCATCTGGAATCGAAGTGAACGTCATTCGCTATCCAGGAACCACCAAATGGCGATTCTATTCGTTCGATGCAACCTGGGGGGCAACGGAACAGGGTTCGCTCACGACAAAGACGTGGTTTGCCGAACCCAACGGTTTCGGCAATCACGAATTTGACAGCCCTCAAGCCTATCTTCCGCAGGTCATTCCGGCAATTTCCGGGAGTTTCCAGGGGCGGGCATCATTGGCCGTAGGAATCGGGCGAGAGGCCGAGTAGCTTGAGGATCTGCCGCTGCACGGGCGTCAGTTCCGTGACCAGCACTTGCGG
>DATLUO010000234.1 GCA_035533075.1 Pirellulales bacterium
CGGTCGCGCAGCTCGTAAAGTGGCCGAGACACCTCCACCTTTACCAGGTCCCAGTTCGGCTCGTTCGAGTGCCGCTTCAGCTCGGCGCGCATGCCGCGGGCACGCTCGCGGATGCGGGCGGCCTCGGCACGCAGTTCCGGACCGTCGACCATCTCTTCCACGTCGCGCAGCCGGTCCGACCAGTCGCGGAAGTCTTCGCCGGCCAGCGGCGACCAGGGCCGGTTGCCCGGCTCGAAGAACGGAGCGAAGCCGCCTGGGCCCGTGGCCGTGTTGGGATTCGACTGGCTGCGATTACCGCCGCGCCGTGAACTTGATTGCTGCTGGCCACCTTGGCCCTGCTGGCCACGGTTGGAGCCGCCGGCTTGTTCGCCCGGTTGATTTCCCTG
Source organism: Pirellulales bacterium (assembly GCA_035533075.1). Lineage (NCBI taxonomy): Bacteria > Pseudomonadati > Planctomycetota > Planctomycetia > Pirellulales > Pirellulales bacterium. The sequence continues at coordinate 387 of DATLUO010000234.1, forward strand.
GGGCATAGGCTGGCCGTCCTGCTGAGGAGCGTCCTCACCAGCCGGTTGATTCGACGACCGTGTCGCGTTCGCTGGCGGCTGGCCCCCGCCGTTTGCCGGCTGCGGCTCTGGATTGCGCTGCTGTTGATTGCCCCCGCCGGGTTGACGTTCAACTTGTTGTTGCGAACCTTCATCACCCTGGTCCCTTTCGCGACCGTCGCGTCGGTCGACCTGACCAGTATTGCGAGCGATCTCGTCGCCAAGCTGATCGGCCAGACGATCGAGCTCTTCACGCGCACGGCGGAGGGCCTCGGTGTCGTCGCCCAGCACGCTCTCGGCCGCTCGCTCGATGCCCTGACGCAACTCGCCGATGCCTTTGCCGGCAATGCGCTCCTGGCCGCGGGCATCGTCGGCCAGTCCGCGCCGCACGGAAAGCTCGGCGGCCTCCAAGGCCCGGTCGAGGTTCTGCTCCTGGATTTTGCGGGCCGTGTCGTAAAGCTGCTCGGCCAACAGCGGTTCGGTCGGCTCCGCTTCTTCGATCGTCTCACGCATGCGATTTAGCAGCTCTCTCAGCCGTTCTTTCTGCTGCGCCAACTCAGCCGGCATCTTTTCGCGGTCGTTGTCGTCTCGCAACGACCTTGTAGGCCCGGCACTCCGTGACGGGGGCGCCAGCCCGTCGCCTGCGGCGACGGGTTCTCCGCCACGGAGTGTCGGAGCTACGGTAGGCTCGGCCAGACGTTCGGCGATCTCGTGCTCTTTTTCGTCCAGCTCGCGGGCACTGTCACGCATTTCGCGCATCTGGTCGGTGAACTGACCCGATGTGCGGCGGCGGAATTCATTTCGCAGATCATTGAAATCGCGTTCGGCGCGCGTGCCCGCCGCGGCGGCCTGCGAAACCCTTTCCTGGTCGAGGGCCTCGCTGGCTCGCTGCACCTGATCGCGGGTCTGGTCGAGCTGCTGCCGCGCGTCGGCCATCCGTTCCTGGTTTTCGGGCTGGTCCATGCGGGCCTTCAGCTCGTCGGTGTCGCGCAGGATCTCCTGTTCCTCTTCACGCAGCCGCTTGAGCTGCCGGCGAATCTCGTCACGCTCCGGCTCGCTCTTGGCCTCTTCCAGAGCCGATTGCAATTCCTTCAGCCGCTCGTTCAGATCGTTCTGACGGCGGGCCAACTCGCCCAACCGATTCAGCACCTGCCGCGTCTCGCGCTCTTGCGTTTGCTGCGGCGACTGTGCCGTGCGCTGTGTCTCATAGCGGTTTTCGTCGTTCTTCAGCTCCAGTTGCTGCAACTGCTGCTGCGAGCGGTTCGAGGCGCCGGCCATCCCGCCACCCTGCTGCCGCTGGCTGCGAATGACGCTGTGCTCGCGGGCACGCAGCTTGAGCAACGCCGAATACGCCGCTTGCTCCGCGGTCAGCGCGGGCTTGAGCGGCCCGACCGCCGGCGCATCATGGGCCGCCTGCAAGTTGTCGAGCGCCTGCTGCATCGCCCGCGTCACTTCGCCCGCGTGCGCTTTCGACTGCGGGTCTTGTAACTTCTCGGCCAGCGACTCGGCCTGTTCCAGGGCCGAAGACTGCGACTCGCGGACCGACTGCACGTCGGGGGCGAACGCGCTCGACGGCTCGGCCGGCAACTCGCGGCGAATCAGTTTCCAGGTGGCGTTGATGATGTCCTTTTGCAGTTGGGCCAGCTTCTCGGCGGCCTGGGCGTTTTCGGCCCCTTGCTGCTGTTGCTGCTGCGAGCCGCCCGGCGGCTGCTGGCCTTGCCTGAAGATTTCTTCGAAGGGCCGGACTTCGGCAAAATACATGTCGCTTTCGGTGCGGCGGGGCTGGCCGTCGGGACCGGCGTCTTCGGCCCAGAAGTGATACGACAGCAATTGGTCCGGCTCCGCCTTGAGGTCCTCGAAGCGAATCACGTGCATCATCTCACGGCGTTCTTTCGCCGCGGCGTTTTCGCCCAGCACCACGTCAGTCGGCTCGCCGCCGGCCAGTTCATAGGTCAGCCCGAACCGCTTCAGCCCAAAATCGTCCCACGCCGTTGCCTTGACTTCGGTCTCTTCCAACGGCGATACCTCCACATCGTGCGCCGGGAAAACCAGCTTCAGGTCGGGCGGCTTGTTGGGCAACACGTTGATGGCAAACTCCACCGGGTTCTTGTTCTGCCGGCCCTTGTCATCGACGAGCCGCAACCGCAACCGCCGCGACTTCTGACACGTCAGCTTGGTCTGCCAGGTGAGCGCGTCGTCATCGGTCGCGGCGAGCGCGATCGGTTCCACTCCTTCTTCGGTCAGCGTGGCCGAGACCACTGCTTTGTTCAGATGGCAGAGTAGCGTCAACTCGGTGCCCTCGACGGCCGAGACGGTGCGCACGTCCTGCACCAGCCGCTCTTCGAGTCCCGTATAGGCGGGATAGACGAGCTTCGCGTCGGCCCGGATCAGTTTGGGATACTCGAACACCGTCACGTGGTAAGTGTCGCTGGTGTGGCCCGTCAGCTCGACGCGATAATCGAGCGGCCCGTCGACCACGGGGATGCGGCCGCCGAACACCGGATCGTCGAGGCTCTTTGACATTTTAAGCACTACGGCACGGCGTTGTTGCGCGTTCTTGGAGGATGGCCTTCCTAGGCCGTCACCCTTGCTACTGGACGGCCTAGGAAGGCCATCCTCCTTTTCTCGTCCGCCAAATGCATAGACGAGCGTCGCCTCGGCCGGTTCGTTTCCCTGAAACCGGGCCAGCACCAGCAGGCTGGTGCCGCGTTCGATCTCGGTGTTGCCTGGTTCGATGGTCACGGAAAACTGGCCGGTCGGCTGCAGGCCGTCCTTCGCCAGCGATGCCGCGGTGGCGCGTTGCGAGACCGACTGCGAGCTGAGCGCCGCCAGCACGAACAGCAGCAGCACGCCGGCCGCCAAGTTGGCGAATATGGCCGTCGCAATCCGCCGCGTGGGCACGACGCCTTGCCAGGCGTGCCCGTAGGCGTGGTTGAGCGCCTGACGAATGACGCGGTCTTGCAGAAAGCCGAAACGTCCGTCGGGCAGCGTGGGCCGCTGTTCCATCGCGGCCAGCAGGCATGAGCCAAGTTCGGGATAGGCCGCTTCGACCCTTCGGGCCACCCAGTGATAGTCGCCCGCCGAGCGAACCGCCAGCCACGTGCAGAGCGCGGCGGTGACGAGTGCCAGGCCGAGAGCCAGCGGCACCGCGCCGGGCGGAAACCAACCGATCGCCCGGTGCAGGCCGAGCATGGCCAGCCCGCACCCCGCGGCCAGCAGCCAGGCAAACGAGAGACCGCGCCAAAACCGCAGACGCCGAAACCGGGCCGCTACTTTTTCGAGTTGTTGGCTAAGGCGGTGTTCCATGAGGCCTTTCCATCACAAAGTTTACGCAGCTTGGAACGCCCCGTAAATGGATCCACGACTTGTCCGTCGCATTGTGGACGCCCTGCCCGAAGAACAACAGTCGAAAGTTGCGGTGCGCCAGTGCTCGTAGCATACCGTCAAGTTAGCAGCCGCGGCGGAGAACGCGATCAGGTAGGTGGCATGCGCACCACGGGCTTGACGAGTGGATGCTGATCATGGCGGCCGCCGACAAAGACGGCGACCCACTCGGCCAAGCGCCGCCCCAGGATACGGCAGGCGGACTTCAACTCATCGCTTCGCGGTTCGCGGGCCGAAACGGCGCCGTAGTGGAGTGTCGTCAATTTGCCGGCATAGTCGGTGACGCCGAAGACCAGGAAGCCAAAGTTCATCAGCACCGTCAGTAGCGATTGGCAGGCCAGTTCCTGACCGCCGCCCCATCCGCCGGACGACGAGAAGGCGCAGGCGATCTTGCCATCGACTTTCATCCAGTGCGGCATCATGGTCTCGTCCCAGAAGCGTTTCATCTTCCAGGAGAGGATGCCCATATTCGTCGGGCTGCCCAGAGCCAGACCATCGCACCACAAGACATCGTCGGCCGTGGCCTCGTCGAGATGGCGCAGCCGAACTTCAATCTCGGGCACCTCCCGCGCTCCCTCGGCGACAAGGGCCGCCATCTTCGCCGTGTTGCCGCTGGCCGAATCGTAGAGGACGAGAACTTTGTTCATCGGTGCGGCGACCAGCGGTCTTTGTTTCTCGCCGGATGTTCCCCATCTCGCTTCGACTTGTTGCTCATCACCCGTGCCTTGTGGTCATGGTAATCAATTTCAGCGCGCAACCATAGGGTCGTTGGCCAATGTGGGCACTGGTGGGCGAGCCGGACGCGACCGAATGCCATTTGACTTGTTCCTGGCGGCCGGTTCCGACGGAGCGACCCCTACCTACGTCTGGGAGACGCTTATGAACGCGCACGACGAAACGCGGCCGAGCACGGCGTCGTTTCAATTGCCGCGGAGCGTCTCTGCCTTCCACAGATAGACGTTGAACTCGCCCCGTTGCGTGTCAACCGCGATCTGCTCGTCGGGCTTGATGTCGGCCATCCGGTGCCCGACCGAAACGACGCGCGCGCCGGGCGGCAGCTTGCGAAGCTGCGGCAACAATTTGGCATTGAGACGCGGCAGCAGGGAGAGTGTGACGACGGTCGGCCCTGTGCTCAGGTCGAGCGTGAAGATGTCGCGCTCGTCAATCGTGACCAGCCGCTGCACGCCGTGTGTACGTACGTTGGCGAGGGATTCCTTGACACGCTGGGGATCGATGTCGAAACCGCATGCCCGGCAGCCGTAGTCCTTGGCCGCCGTCGCCACGATGCGTCCGTCGCCGCAGCCGAGGTCCCAGACCACGTCCTTTCTGGTTATCTTGGCAAGCCGCAGCAGCGCATCGACGACCTTTTGCGGCGTGGGCTCATATTCGACGTCGGTGATGGGCCGTTCGCCCGGCGCGCGCAGGTCGATCGATTCGAAGTCGCCCGGCCGGACATCGATCCGGCGCGTGACCGTGCGCGGACCGTTTGGGTCGGGCACGATCGCCTTGATGGTGTAGACGTACTTGCCGGGCGGCAGCGGCGGCGACACAAAGCGGCGCATCGGCCCCTTCGACTTTGTCTCCTGACCCTCGATCAACAGCCGGGCGCACGGCGGCAGATAGACCTCGACCGTGACGGTCTGCCGATAGTCCTGAGCGGACATACCGGCCGGGATCACGCACGTAACCGTACTCACCGCCAGAATCAAGTTGCGCCACATGGAAACGCCTCTCTGTTTCAGATCGCGTTGGCGATGCAAACGATGTGCCGGACGGCTGAGCACAGCCGCCGGACAACTTAAGAGCGTGCGGTGGTGGCATCGAGCGCTAGGCCGGCACTTTTTCTGACTTACGGTTCGGGTTACTATGGGGCTGATAACGTCGTGCAGACGGGAAGAGCGATCGTCGAGGCTGCGGGCATCGTGCCGAGCCCCATGACTAGAGCTTCGCTAGAAAACACTGTGTGGAGGTTGGTTCTTGGCGAGCCGCTTGATGACAGTCTTCTTGCTCGCGGCGCTTGGTGGGGGCTGCTTCTTGCTGATGCCGCGGCTGAGGAACTATCACCTGCCTGGAAATCAGCAGGGTTACGAGCCCGCCCAGCCCGTCGCCTTCTCTCACCGGCAGCACGCCGGCGAGCTGAGTATTTCCTGCCTCTACTGCCACTTTGGCGCGGAACGCAGCCGGCAGGCAGGTTTGCCCTCCGCCAATCTGTGCATGAACTGCCATCGCTTTGTCACCGCTTCCTGGGAAGCGATGTTCCGTGAGTACTTCGAAGCGCTCCACGCGAATCGACCGGTCCGCCCCGTCGTATCGGCTGAGCTCGCCAAACTCTATGACAGCCTGGGCCTCGACGATCAACTGCTGCCCGATCCCAAGAAAGCGTCAACGCCGACTGCTTGGATCCGCGTCCACAATCTGCCGGCCTATGCCTGCTTCGATCACCGGGCGCACCTGCAAGCGGGCGCAACCTGTCAGCGCTGTCATGGGCCGGTCGAGACCATGGACCGCGTGCGGCAAGTGGAAGACTTGTCGATGGGATGGTGCGTAGACTGCCACCGCAACCCCGGCCTACCGGAAGTGGGCGGCCAACAACGCCAGCCCTCGACCGATTGCGCCGTTTGCCACCATTGACGACAGGAAACGAGCCGATGTCACTCGATGAACAGCAAGAACAACCGCCGCGAGCAGATCGCGGTGGGGGTCCACCGGACGTTGCCCATGCACGCCCGGCACCCGACACGGCCGCGGCGACGCGGCGCGACTTCTTGAAGTTGGCGGGTTTTACCTTTGCCGGCACAGCCCTCAGCGGCTGCGCGCCGAGCGCCGTACGTTACGCCGTGGTGCCCGCCATACAGCCGGACGAGATGGTTCCGGGCAAGTCGTATGATTATGCTTCCACGTGCGCGGCCTGCCCCGCCGCTTGTGGCCTGCTGGTGAAGGTCCGCGACGGCCGGCCGATCAAGTTGGAAGGCAACCCGCAACACCCGCTGTCGCTGGGCGGGCTCTGCGCGGCCGGCCAGGCTTCGCTCCTGGGCCTGTACGATCGGTTCAGGTTGCGACAGCCGTGGCACGACGGAAAGCCGAGCGACTGGCACGTCGTCGATGAGGACATCCGCGATCGGCTTGACGATATCCGCAAACGGGGCCAGGCCGTGCGGTTCTTGTCGGGCTCGCTGGCGGGACCGACGGCGCGCGGGCAGGTCAAGCAGTTCCTGAACATGTTTGCCGACGCTCGGCACGTGGTTTACGACGCGCGGTCCTGCTCGGCCATTCTCGAGGCGCACGCCCACACGCACGGCGTACGGCTGCTGCCACACTACCAGCTCGAAAAAGCGGACGTGATCGTCAGCTTCGACGCCGATTTTCTCGGAACCTGGCTTTCGCCGGTGGAATTCACCGCCGCCTATCAAGCCGCGCGGCGCCTGGCGGATTCAATCCCGAGGTCGTCCTACCATGTGCAATTCGAGTCGCACTTGTCGCTGACCGGCAGCAAGGCCGATCGGCGGTTTTGTGTCGCGCCGGGGGAAGTCGCGTTGGTGATGAGCCACCTGGCGACGCGACTGGCGGAGAAAGCGGGCGTGGCGATCAAGACCGTGCCCTTAGAGCCGCCGCCGGTCTCCGGGCCGTTTCTCGACCAGCTCGCCGAACGGCTGTGCCAGAGCCGCGGCCGCAGCCTGGTGCTCTGCGGCAGCCACGATGTGCAAGAGCAGACGCTCGGCAACCTGCTGAACCATCTGCTGGATAATTACGGTTCGACCGTCGACTTCGAGCGGCCGTCGCTTCAGTGGCAGGTAAACGATGCCGAGTTGGCAAACCTGCTGAGCGAAATCCGCGAGGACAAAGTGGCGGCACTGTTCATCTCGCAGTGCAACCCACTATACGACTTGCCGGACGGGGAGGCGCTGGCCGACGCCTTGCGTCGCGTGCCCCTGGTCGTGAACTGCGCCGAGCGAATGGACGAAACGGCCGCGCTGGCCCGCTATGTCTGCGCGGTGCCTCATTACTTGGAGTCGTGGAGCGATGCGGAACCCGTCGCCGGGTTGGTGAGCCTGGCGCAGCCGACGATTGCTCCGCTGGGCAACACTCGATCGCTGTTGGAAAGCCTGGCCGCATGGATGGGAAAACCACAGAAGGCCGACGAGTTGTTGCACGCGCATTGGGAGCAACACGTCTTTCCACGTTGGCGCGGCGGGGGAACGTTCCAGGATTTCTGGGAGCACACGCTGCACGACGGCTTCGCCCAGGTCGCGCCGCAAGGCGATGAGCGCGCGTCGCCCGCGTCACGCCCCTTCGACGTGGATGCCGTCCGCCTTGTGCCACGTGCGGGCCGACCCGCGGAAGAAGCTTACAGCCTCGTGCTCTATTCGAAGGTTGGTATGCCCGATGCCAGCCATGCCTATAATCCTTGGTTGCACGAACTGCCCGACCCGGTGAGCAAAATCACGTGGGACAACTACGCCTGCCTCTCGCCTGCGACCGCGGCCGGCTTGGGGATGACGAGCGGCGACGTGGTCCGGCTGGAAGCCCCCACCGCGGACGGGCGGCCGACCGTGTTGGAGTTGCCCGTGCTGGTGCAGCCGGGCCAGCACGACGGCGTGGTGGCGGTGGCCTTGGGTTATGGCAGCCGATTGAGCCAGCGTTTTGCCAAGATCGGGCCGGAGTGGCTGCAGGCTCGGCCTACCGTGGGCGCCGACGGCCTGGTGGGAAAGAACGCCGCGGCGATGTTGACCTGGGTCGAAGGGAATCTACGCTGGCTGCGCGAAGGCGTGCGGCTGACGAAGACGGGAGAAACGCACGCCCTGGCGGCGTCGCAAGATTACGACTTGCTTGCCGCGCCCGAGCGCCTGGCGCTCGCCGGCCAAGAGCGGCGGCCGATCGTTCGTGAAATTACGCTTGAGGCCTATCGCACGCAACTCGCTCAGGCGGCCACGGTGCCAGGTGCTGAAGCCGCAATCGCGCCGCGGCCGGCGGAAGCGAACGAGGATCTGTGGCCGGCCGACCATCCCACGACCGGAGCAAAATGGGGCATGGCGATCGACATGAACGCCTGCACCGGCTGTTCGGCGTGCGTGATTGCCTGCCAGACGGAGAACAACATCCCGGTGGTCGGGAAGGACGAAGTGCGGCGGCACCGCGAGATGCACTGGCTGCGCATCGATCGCTACTATCGCGAGCGCGAGGGTGGCGTCGATGTGGCTTTCCAGCCGATGCTCTGCCAGCATTGCGCGAGCGCGCCGTGCGAGGCCGTGTGCCCGGTGTTGGCCACCGTCCACAGCGACGAAGGGCTCAACCAGCAGGTTTACAACCGTTGTGTCGGCACGCGCTTCTGCGCCAACAATTGCCCGTACAAGGTCCGCCGCTTCAACTGGTTCAACTACGCCCACGACGACAACTTGCAAAATCTGGTGCTCAATCCGGACGTCACGGTTCGTTCGCGCGGGGTCATGGAAAAGTGTACGTTTTGCGTGCAGCGGATCGAAGAGGCGAAGATCGAGGCGCGCCGGCTAGGGCAACCGCTGCGCGACGGCGACGTCAAAACGGCCTGTCAGCAGTCGTGCCCGGCACAGGCGATCGTGTTCGGCGACTTGAACGACGCCGCGAGCCGGGTGGCGCGGTTGGCCACCGGTCCACGCAGTTACCGGGTGCTGGAGGAGCTCAACGTGCGGCCATCGGTGAGCTATCTGGCCGTGGTCCGCAATCGCCCGGCCGGTGACGAGGAGCCGCGGCATGGCTGACGCCCCTTGGCCCTCCGAGGCGCCGTTGATCGCCGGCCACAAAACGGCGGCCCAGGTAACCCGTGACATCTGCGCGCCACTGGAGCGCAGCGCCGGCGGCTGGTGGTGGCTGGCGTTCAGCCTCGCATTTTCGGTGCTCTGCCTGGGCGTGGCGGCCGTCTCCTATCAAATTGCCGTCGGCATCGGCACGTGGGGGCTCAATCGCACCGTGGGATGGGCGTTTGACATCACCAACTTCGTGTTCTGGATCGGCATCGGCCACGCCGGCACGCTGATCTCGGCGATCCTCTTCCTGTTCCGCCAGAAATGGCGGACGTCGGTCAACCGCTCGGCCGAGGCGATGACGCTGATTGCCGTGACCTGTGCCGGACTGTTTCCGGTGATTCACATGGGCCGGCCGTGGCTGGCCTATTGGATCGTTCCCTATCCGAATTGGCGCGGGCCGCTGTGGGTCAACTTCCTTTCGCCGCTGGTATGGGACTTTTTCGCCATCGGAACGTATTTTCTGGTTTCGCTGGCCTTCTGGTACATCGGGCTTGTCCCCGACCTGGCCACGCTTCGCGACTCGCTGCGCCGCGGCTGGTACTGCCGTCTCGTGGGATTCTTCAGCCTGGGCTGGAACGGCTCCTGCCGCACGTGGCTCCGCTACGAAGTGGTCTACCTGCTGTTGGCCGGACTGGCCACGCCGCTGGTCGTCTCCGTACACTCGGTGGTCAGCACCGACTTCGCGGTCACGCTGCTGCCCGGCTGGCACTCCACGATATTCCCGCCCTACTTCGTCACCGGGGCGATTTTTTCGGGCATGGCGATGGTGCTCACCTTGATGCTGTTGGCCCGCAAGGCGATGCGGCTTGAAGACTATATCACGTTGCGGCACGTGGAAGCGATGTCCAAGCTGGTGCTGGCGACAAGCTGTCTTGTCGGGCTCTCCTATGCGATTGAGTTCTTTACTGCGTTTTATGCCGGCAATCGATATGAGTCGTTCACGTTCCTGAACCGCGCCTTGGGCCCGCTGGGCTGGGGCTACTGGATCATGGTGGCTGCGAACGTCGTGCTCCCGCAACTTTTCTGGCTGGACCGCGCTCGCCGCAATCTGCTGGCGGTATTTGCGGTTTGCGTGCTGGTCAACGTAGGCATGTGGTTCGAGCGGTTCATTATCATCGTCAGCTCGTTGGAGCGCGATTTCCTGCCGTCGAGTTGGAGCGGATACGTGCCGACGTTGATCGAGCTGGCCACGTTGGCAGGCAGCTTCGGCCTGTTCTTCACCTGCTTTTTGGTTTTTTGTCGGATCTTGCCCGTGATTGCGATGGCTGAGGTCAAGGCGGTTGTCCGAGACGCACATCCGGAGGCGCGCCCATGAACGGGAAGGTTTTTGTGGCAGGCTTCGCCACGGAAGAAGACTTGCGGCACGCCGTGCATGCGGCGCGCGAGCGCGGCTGGACGATCGCCGACGCCTTTGCGCCGTATGCCTTGCACGACTTGCCCGATTTGCTCGGCTGGCGGCGCTCGCGGCTTCCGGTGGCCTGCTTTTTGTGTGGAGCGACCGGCGCGGCCCTGTCGTTGTGGTTCCAGTTTTGGACGACCACGCGTAACTGGCCGCTGAACGTCGGCGGCCGTCCCTGGAACTCGCTGCCCGCGTTTGTGCCGGTGACTTTTGAAAGCATGGTGTTGTTGGGCGGGTTCGGGCTGGTATTCGCCTGGCTGATTCGCTGCCGGCTGTATCCGGGAAAGAAGGCCCTGCTGCCGTTGAGCGGACTTACGGATGATCGGTTTGCTTTGGTGCTCGACATCTCCGATTCGGCCGCAACGATCGCGGAGGTCCGGCAGGCGTTCGAGGACTGCGGCGCAACCGAGTTCGTCGAACCAAGCGAGGAGGCATCCTCGTGAAGGGACGAAGCTGGTTGAACCTGTTTCTTTTGTTGGCCTGCCTGGTCACGGGCATGCTGTGTTGGATCGTGCCCGAGCATGACGCGACCCGGCCGAACTACGACTTTTTGCTGGAAGCGCAGATGGACAGTCCCGTGGCCTATGATTCGTTTTCTCCCAATCCCAACTTTCCCGACGGCCTCACGTTGCGTACGCCGCCGCCGGGCACGATTGCGCGCGGCCGGATTCCGCTGCACTACCAAGCGACGCCACAAGACGCCCTCCGCGCGGGTGACGAGTTGAAGAACCCGTTTGCCGACCACGACGCATCGCGGCTGGAACGCGGCAGCGTCGTCTTCACCAACTTCTGCCAGGTGTGCCATGGGGCAACCGGCGAGGGCAACACGCCGGTGACGCAACGCGGCTTCCCCATGCCGCCTTCGCTCTTGGCCCAACGTTGCCTGCAAATGAAAGACGGACAGATGTTCCACGTGATCACCTACGGCCAAGGCAAAATGCCTCCGCACGCGGCTCAGCTCTCGCAGGACGACCGGTGGAGCGTCGTTTTGCACCTGCGCGTGCTGCAACGAGCCAGCGCCACGAGCGGCGGAGCGGGGGCGGCGCCCGTGCGGCTCGCGGACATGACCGACTTGTTTCGCAACAATTGCGCCGCCTGCCATGGCGAGGACGGCACCGGCAGTATCATTCGCAAGGCACTGCCGCTGATTCCCGACTTCACCAGCCTGGCCTGGCAGACGGCGCAGACCGACATGGCGCTGGTCAATCAGATCGACTACGGCTCGATGCCGCTGATGCCCGCCTTCCGTTACAAACTCAAGCCGAGAGAGATCCTGCAGTTGGCCGTGTACGTGCGCTCGTTCGCGGCACGGTGGGCCGGGGCGCCCGCGGCACTCCCCGCCACGGCCCACGTTTCCGCCGATGCGGTGTATCGCACTTTTTGCTTCGCCTGCCACGACACGACGGGCCGGGGGAATCCCGTCATTCGCCAGATGATGCCGGAGCTGCCCAACTTCACCGCGACCACCTGGGCCAAAACTCGCACGGATGCCGATCTGGCCCATTCGATCCTGGAGGGGAAGGGCAAATTCATGTTGCCCATGAAAGACAAGTTGGGACCGGTCGACGTGAAACAAATGGTGGCGCTGGTCAGAAAGTTCGAGGGAGGCAAGCAAGTCATTGCGGTGGAAGGCCCCAAATTGCCCGGCCCGCCCGCGCCCGCGACCGCGGCGACTCCCTTGGCCATCGTGGGCGGCCATCTTCCCGCCGTGACTTTGCCGGAGGAGCCTCTGGTGGCCCCTTCGAGCGAAACGGCCGCACGAGTCCGCGTTGGGGCCACCATTTTTCGCCAATACTGCATCATCTGCCACGGCCCGGACGGGACCGGCAACGTCATGCGTGAAAGGTTGCCGCCGATCCCAAACTTCACCAACGCCGCTTGGCAGCGACAACATAGCGACGCGCAGTTGTTTGTCAGCATCATGGACGGCAAGGGGACGCTGATGCCCGCCAATCGCGGCCGGCTGACGCCGGACGAGGTGCGCGACCTCGTGCCCTACGTGCGCGCCTTCGGTCCCTCCTTGCCCGGTGGCCGGGGCCCGCTGCCGGAAAGCGAATTCTCGACGGCCTTCCGCCAGTTGGAACGCCAATGGAACGAGCTGGAAACACAATTGGGGGAAGCCAAGAGCCCGTAACGGTCAGTGCTCTAACGGAGGCGCGTCGTCACCGGCCTTGACGTGCGGTGGCGTTTCAGGTAACTCCAGCACCTTCACGTCTTTCCTTCCCACCACCTCGCTCATCAAACGCACCGGCCGGTGTGACCTCGCTCCGCGCGCCGATCGCTCGGAAGCGGTTGCCTGTCGGGCATCGCCGGAGCCAAACGCGGATGCGCCTGCGATACAGCCTCGCGCTCACGGCGGCAATTCTTTGGGCCTGTGGGCGCTCGGCCCAGGCCCAGATGCCGCGCAGCGCGGTACTGTCATCCGCGCCCGCGGCCGCCGACCAGGGTCTTGGCGGTTCCCCGGTCCCGGATCCCAGGCGCGCTCGCCCGTCCGTGCTCCAGACGCCCAGCGCGAGACAACAACTTCTCGTTCAAGAAAAACAAATCGAATCGCTGACCAACACGGTCCAGTCTCTCGGCCAGCGGCTGGATCGATCGCCGTTTCAAAGCGCGCTGTCAGGGGACGGCACGGCACCAGGCACGCCCGCGATCGGCCCCGGACCAGCACCCTTCTTAACCCCGCCAGCCGGGCCGCCCGGCACGACCGAGCTGCGCCAAACGCAGCTCGCCCTGCAAAACCTGAAACAGCAACAAGCGGCCGCACCCCTCGACGCTTCAGCCGAGGAACTGCAAAGGCAACTGGAACTGCAGCGCAAACAGATCGAGGTGTTGGAAAAGATGGTCCGGCTGCTGGCCTCGCAGCTCGAGCAGCAAGGCCCGCTGCTGGCCGATATGCAGACCCAAGTGGCCACGCTCACCGCCCGTTCGCAGCAGGCCGCCCAGCGCGATCGGCAGTTGGCCAGCGGCATCGACAACCTGTCCGACCAATTCGACGCCCAGCAGCGTTATGGCCCGCCCTTGCCGGCCCAGCTCAAACAATCATTTCTGGCCAGCGGCACCAATGAAACGCCCTTGAGCATCTTCAACGCGCTCAGCATGCGCTACCAGTATTTTCCCAGCCAGCGGGGGCTGGGACAGTTCCAGTTCATCGAATATGACCCGATTTTCCTGCTGCAACTGAACAACAGTTTCCTATTCGAGAGCCAGCTCGAGGTCCATCCCGACGGCGTCGAACCCGAATTCGCCCAGATCGACTGGACGGTCAACGATGCGCTGACGGTGGTGGGCGGCCGTTTCATGACGCCCATCGGGGTGTTCAACGAGCGACTGCATTACCTGTGGATCAATCGGTTACCCGATTATCCGATCTTTGCCTGGCAGGTGGTGCCGGCCTTCGACTTCAATCTGAACGGAGTACAACTGCGCGGCGCTAAATACCTGTTTCGATCGTCCTGGAAGGCCGAATATGCCTTCTATATGACCAACGGCTGGGGCGTTCCGGGCCAGGGAGGCCTGGGCGACTTCGCCGATCTGAACGGCATGACCGACCAGAGCAAGAGCATCAACAACGCCGTGGCTTACGGGGGGCGGATCGGCCTCTGGCACCCGGCCAGCGGCTTTTTTGGCGGCATCTCCTACTTTGGCAACAGTCCCTACAGCACAACGTCGGGCACCAACATGACGATTTGGGACCTCGACCTGAACTACCACCAGGGAAACTGGGACTGGCGCTTCGAGGGCGCCCAGACGTTTCAGCAAACCGGCAGTTTCATCGGCAACGACATCGTGCGCCGCGGGTTTTACACGCAGATCGCCTATCGCTTTTACGACGCGCCCACCGAATTCCTCTCGCGGATCGAGGCGGTGTTTCGCTACAGCTATGCCGACATCCGCGGGGTTCCGCTCAATCAACTCGACTTGACGGCGTTCACTTTCCCGAACCAATCGCCCGTCTCGCGCGATCAATACACGGTGGGAGCGAATTACTATATTTACCCGTCCATGGCGATCAGGTGGGCCTACGAATTCAACAAGGAAATCGGCGGCAACCTCAAAGACGACGTGCTGTTGACGAGCTTTACTTGGGGATTTTGATGACGTTCGCCACACGAACCCGAAGCGCCAGCGAGGCCATGTCAAGCGGAAGTGCCGCTTATCGTGCTGCGCGTGTGACGGGACGCCGCGGAGCGGCGCGGGAGTTAAGCCGTGGGCGCCAGCCCACGGTTAGCTTGCCGCGAGTTTGTAAAGCCGCGGAGCGGCGACGGAGCGTGGTGTGCCATTCTCCGTCGCCGCTCCGCGGCTGTGGTGATTTGGCCGACGATGTCCGTGGGCTGGCGCCCACGGCTAAACTCCGTTGCCCCTCCGGGGCAGGCGAAAGCAGAAAGCAAGTATGTTAATCGTCCGAAAGCGCTCGGTCGGCTGGCCGACGCTCGTTTGGCTCCTTTTCGGTGGAGGGCTGGCCCTGCTTGGCTGCCGGAACACGCCCGTCGATTTACAGAACGGCCCGGCGCCCTTGCGCGGGCCGCCGCCCAAGCTCGCCGAGGCGGAGAGCTATGAGGATTCGCTGACCGGCGGCCAGGTGTTCGCCATGTATTGCTCCTCCTGCCATAACCCGCGCCCGCTGGCGGAGCGTCCCTTCTCCAGTTACCAAAACGTGGCGGCGCACATGCGGGTCCGTGCCAACTTGACGGGCAAGGAGTACGCCAAGCTGATGGAGTTCTTGCGGCGCTGGCACGATGTGCCACCGCCTCATCCGCCCCTCGAGCCCCCACCCAAGCGGTTCTTCTTCAACCAGCCGATCCCGGAACAACAAGAGGAGATTCCGGCCCCCAAGCCGATGCCGCCGGTCCCGGTCGCGGTGCCGAGCCGGTGATGACTATTTTGCTTTCGGCGGCGGCAGGTTCTCTGGAGACGGCTGGCCGCCTCCTTGCGCTTTGGCCTTTCGCTCCCTCTTTCCCGGTTTGGTTTCCGGCCTGGCCTGTTGAGACTCGCCCTCGTCGGGGCGCGAAACCTCCGTGCCGGGAATGAAGCCGCGCACGTAGCGCGCCAGTGCCCAGGCCTCTTCCAACGTCAGCGCGCCGCGGAACGGCGGCATAACGGCCCCGCGTCCCTGCATGATCGCGCGGGCCAGCTGATCGTCGGACCGCGAAGCGTGAAAGCGGACGTTGGTGAAATTGGGGATGCCGGGAATGTCCCATACGCCGCGGCCATCGATGCCGTGGCAGCGGATGCAATAGCGATTGAAGAGAGCCGCCGCGGCCTGTTTTTCCTCCTCCGGGCTGCGCATCCAGTACCACGTGCCGCCCGGTGGGCCCGCAAACATGGGATGGCTATCGACGAGGATCTGGCCGCCATGATGCCGGCAAAAGTGCGAGCTTTTCCGCCTGGGCGGGACCGCCCCTAAGACCGAGACCAACGCCAGGCTGACCGCGCCAAAAACAAAAAAACGGGCAGCGACGCTGACCCAGAGCATCTCTTGATTTCGCTTCATGCGTCTCACCCTGTAGCGGCGGCCATCTCTCCCGCGCCCCACCTGTTGGACTTATCGGTATTGTTCTCACGCTTTGTGCAGGCCGATTCTTGTCAACAATCGCTCCGCGCGCTGTTATGATGTAGCGTGACGGACCCAACGGATGACGATGCCAGATTCACTCGCTTTTCGCTCGCCTCGCAGGGCCATCCGGCTTTTTCAAATTGCCGCGGCCGCGGGGGCGTGTACGCTGATGGCCGGATGGTGGCTGGCCCCCCAGCGCACGTGGGCCAACCTGCTGCTGGTCAGCTATGGTCTGCTCGGCCTTGGCTTGGGCGGCCTGCTGTGGATCGCCCTGCACCATGTTACCGGCGCACGCTGGAGCGTACCGCTGCTGCGCGTGCCTGAGGCCATGTCAAGTGTGCTGCCCATTGCTGCCGCGGGATTGGTAGTCGTGCTGTTATTCCGCCCCTCGCTCTACCCTTGGTCGGCACCAACCTTCGCGGCAGAATCGTCTTCGTTGTTGCAGCGATTCTGGTTGAGCCGACCGTTCTTTCTCATTCGTGCGCTGACGTATCTGGCGTTGTGGTTGGTTTTCGCGGTCTTGTTCGCGCGCGCTTCGCGACAGCAGCTTGTGGCTGCCGACCCGCCTCCGACGCGAAGCAGCCTCGCCCTGTCGGCCGCGTTCCTGGTCGTTTTCGGCATCACTTGCTGGTTGGCCAGTTACGACTGGATTATGTCGTTGCAACCGCAGTGGGCCAGCACGATCTTCGGCGTCTACAACTTCGCCGGGCTGTTCGTCAGCGGCCTGGCCGCCGCCACCTTGCTGATCCTCTGGCTGCGGCGGCACAGCTCGCTCGAAGGCGTCGTGACCGACGATCATCTGCACGATTTAGGGACGCTGTTGTTTGCCTTCAGCAGCTTTTGGATGTACATCTGGTTTTGCCAGTACATGGTGATTTGGTTCGCAAACAATCCCGAGGAAACCGTCTATTATCTGCGACGAGCGTCAGGGGCATGGATCTCGCTGGCGATTGCCAATGGGGTGCTTGGATGGGGCATTCCCTTTCTCGTGCTCCTCTTCCGCCGGGCGAAACGCACTGCGAAGATCCTGGGAACGGTTGCCATGCTCATTCTCGTCGGTCGCTGGATCGACCTCTATTTGATGATCTTTCCTTCGCAGGGAGAGCTCCTGCCAACTCCGGGACCGCTCGAGGCGGGGCTGCTCTTGGGCGGTCTCGGCGTTTTGGGCCTGGCCGTGTTTCGGGCACTCGAGACGACGCCCCACGGTCCGGTTACAGCAACCGGCTTGCGGCAGAACTCTGATGGGCTCTGACAAACAAAATCGGTAACGACGTTACTGCGCGAGACCGCACGCATGATGCGGAACCGCACCGCCTCCGCACGGCCGCCGGCGTGCCTTCACCGCGGCGCCGTGCAGAACGGCCTGTCGCCGGCGGCGTTTCCGGCGAATGGTCGCCCTACACGCAGCCGGGGTGTACAACGGCACGGCGCTTGCGTTTGTTCCTGACGCCGTAGTCCAAGTCGCGCGGCACGACTGGCGGCGAGGCTTTCCTTCCTGCGACGTGAGGTGCGCCATGTACAGCGACCCAGAAATGGCGGAGTATTTGAAAGAGATCCGGGACCAGGTTTGCAGCCGTTGCATCGAAAAGCCGCCCGGTGGCCCGCCCTGCGCTCCCTTGGGAAAATCGATGGCTTGCCATGGTGGGACCCACACTTCTGAACCAGTGCTGCCGCAAGTCCCTTAAGTTGAAAACCTTCCAGAGTGGGCGATACAGGGCTCGAACCTGTGACCCCCAGCTTGTCGAGCTGGTGCTCTAACCAACTGAGCTAATCGCCCGTCAAGGTCACGTAAACAGACAAATCTGACGCGCCGGCGGTCCGCAGTCAAGGGCCCGGTCGCCGTTTCCGCCGTTTCGGCTGCGTCGACGCAGGCGGCACGACTACATCAGCAGGCGGGACGCCTACGCCACAAACCAGACGCCTACGCCACAAATCAGCAGGCTAGCGGGCCGCAGGCGATGCCAGCCGGTCGCCCGTCCATAAGGCACGCATCTCGGCGGCGATGAAAAATGAACCGGTTACGCAGACCAAATCCTCCTCGCCCGCTTGCTCGCGCGCCGCTTGCCACGCCGCCGACGGATCGGCACACACCTGCACCGGCACCTCCGATATGCCACGGGCCAACGCCGCCAGCTCT
Source organism: Pirellulales bacterium (assembly GCA_035533075.1). NCBI lineage: Bacteria > Pseudomonadati > Planctomycetota > Planctomycetia > Pirellulales > Pirellulales bacterium. Next base: position 18,659 of record DATLUO010000234.1, read on the forward strand.
TCGGGCGGAACTCCACGCGGGTTGTTCTGATAGCGGGTCAGGATCACGCGGTCGAAATCGGGCAGCAACAAGGCCAGCATCTGGGCAACCTGCTTTTCTTGCGTCGTCGCGAACACCAATAACCGCTCGCGCGCCGAAAAACTTTCACGCAACGTTTGCACCAAGGCCGCGATCGAGGCCACGTTGTGGGCCGCATCCAGCACCAACGTCGGCCGCCGGCCAACCACCTCCACGCGCGCCGGCCAACGCACTTCGGCCAGCCCGCGCCGAATGGCCGTCTCGGGAAGCGACCAGCCTTGCAATGCCAATTGATCCAGCGACGCCAGGGCCAAGGCCGCGTTTGCAGCCTGGTGCGAACCGAGCAACCCCAGCGCGACACCTCGACGGTATTGCTCGCGGCCGGCCGTGTGCGACACAAAGTCGATCGTCGGCCAAATCGGCCCTTCGTCAACGCGCCGGGCGGGATGATAGGCGAAATCGAAATCGCGGCCAAGCTGCACCCGCGGCGCATCCGACTGCTGGCAAACCAACTCGATCTCGCGCCGCGGCCGCTCGGCCGTCACACCGCTGATCACCGGCACGCCGGGCTTCACGATGCCCGCCTTCTCGCGAGCGATCGCTTCCAGCGTGTTGCCAAGCTGCTTCATGTGGTCGAAGCTGATGCTGGTGATGATCGTCAACCGCGGCCGGCAAACGTTCGTGGAGTCGAGCCGGCCGCCCAGGCCGACTTCGGCCACCGCCACGTCAATGCCCCGCTCGACAAAGTGCAGCCATGCCAACGCGGTCGTCAGCTCGAAGTAGGTGGGACCTGTGTCGCCGTTGGTCAGGCACGCCTCGCGGTCCATCTCGGCCACAACTGGCCGCAGTTGGTCGGTAAGCCGGACCAGCTCGTCGGCAGTGCATGCCCGGCCGTCGATCATGAATCGCTCTTCCAGGCGATCCAGGTGCGGCGACGTGTAGAGGCCCGTCGTATAACCCGCCGCCGAGAGCGCCGCGGCGATCATCGCCGAGGTCGAGCCTTTGCCTTTCGTGCCCGCCACGTGAACGATCGGCAGGCGGTCTTGTGGATTGCCGAGCCGGACCAGCAACTCGCGCATGCGATCGAGCTTCAGCTCGCTGCCGTAGGGCATGGCCAAGGCACGTTCATAGTCGATGCGGCCGTACAGAAACGACAAGGCCGCCTGATAGGCGTCGCTCAAGTTTGTCGGTCCTCACCGTCACAACAGCCCGTAGGCGGTGAGCGTCTTGGCGAGCTTCTGCTCTTCGGACGACGTGAGCGAGGTCATCGGCAGCCGCAACTCGCCGGTGTCGCGGCCGAGCATCTTCATGGCCGCTTTGACCGGAATCGGGTTCGTCGCCAGGCCCAGCATGTCGCGGCACAGCGGGAACAGCTTGCGATGCCAACGCTGTGCCTCGGCCAGATTACCCGACTCGAACGACCGCAACAGCGAAAGCATGTCGTTGGGCACGATGTTGCCCACCACGGAGATCACGCCCCGCCCGCCGATCGACAACAGCGGCAAGGTCAGGCTGTCGTCGCCGCTGAGCACGGTCAAGTTCGTCAGGGCCAGAATCTGCGACGCCTGGTCCATCGAACCGGTGGCTTCTTTCACCAGGGCGATGTTCGGCAGCTCCGCCATTCGGGCAATGGTTTCCGGCTCGATGTTCTTGCCCGTGCGGCCGGGAATGTTGTAAACGCAGATCGGAATGCCCACCGCCTCGGCCAGCGCTTCGAAGTGCTGATAAAAACCTTCCTGCGTCGGTTTGTTGTAGTAGGGGGCCACGACCAGCGCGGCGTCGGCCCCCGCTCGCTCGGCCCAACTCGTCAGCCGCAGCGCCTCGCGGGTGCTGTTCGATCCGGTGCCGGGCATGACCTTGATGCGGCCGGCCACGAAATCGACCACCGCCCCGATCACCCGCTCGTGTTCTTCGTGCGAGAGCGTGGGCGATTCGCCGGTCGTGCCCACCGGGCACAAGCAGCTTGTGCCGGCCGCAATCTGAAATTCGATTTGTGCCCGCAACGAGTCGTAATCGACCTCGCCATTGCGAAAAGGCGTGGTCAAGGCGACGGAAAGTCCGGCAAACGCTTCACCTTTGGTGGACATGCGACGATAAGCTCGATCTGGGCGAGGAACAAAACCAATATGGCATGATAGAAAACCGGGTGCATTCGTGGAAGTACCGGAAGGTTGCCCGTTCGATGGGCCACAACGTAGACTGGGTTATGTCTAGGCCGCCAAGGCAACGAACGTAGACTGGGACCAGCGAGCTTGCGAGCGCCGGCCCACCGTTTCGGAGGCATTGGGCGATGGTGGGCCGGCGCTCGCAAGCTCGCTGGTCCCACCCTACGACTGCGACATAAAAACCGAGATACCGAATGCAAGCAGAGCTGGCCTCCATGTTGCCCACCGCGCCGCGGGCGATCGCGGGCAAGGCGTCGCCTTTAGCCCCGGAGGCCGAGGCAGACGCGTGGCAGACTCGCCTGGCTTCGTCGGGGCGCTTCGTGCTCTGCTGGCTGGTCAGCGCCCTGTTGCACATGGTGCTGGTTTTGGTGCTCGGCGTTTGGCTTACGGTGCGGGAGCGAACGGCCGGACCACTGGTGCTGGCCGCCAGCATCGGCGAGCCGAGCCGCGACGAAGGCGTGGAACAGCTCGAAGCACCGTCGGCGGACATCGAGGTGGACCGCTTCGATCCGCCGGCCGAGGCGGTCGCCGCCGGACCGGCCGCCGAAACCCAGCTCGCCGAGTCGATCACCACCGTCGAGCAGCCGCCGGGCGAGTTGATCGGCCGCGATGCGGCAGCCCTGCCCACCGGCCATCTTTCGCCGAGCCAGGTGTTGGCCGGCCGCGACCCGGCCTTCCGCGGAGCCTTGTTGGCCCGTGAAGGCGGCACCAGCGCGTCGGAGGCCGCGGTGGCCAGAGCTTTGGCCTGGCTGGAGCACCACCAGAATTCCGACGGAAGCTGGAGCTTGAACCGGTTCGACAAGGCCGGCGATTGTCACGGCCGTTGCGGCGATCCGGGCGCCGAAAGCGACACCGCGGCGACGGCCCTGGCCCTGCTGCCGTTTCTTGGATCGGGGCAGACCCACCTCCGCGGGGACCACACCGTGACCGTGGCCCGCGGACTGCGGGCGTTGATCGACATGCAGCGGCCGGACGGCGACTTGCGCGGCCGTGGCAACGGCAACATGTATGCGCACGGCCAGGCCACGATCGCCCTGTGCGAAGCCTACGCCCTGACGCAGGCCGAGAATCTTCGCCAGCCGGCCCAACGCGCCGTCGACTTCATCGTCTCGGCCCAGCACGCGGCGGGCGGTTGGCGTTATCGCCCCGGCGAACCCGGCGATCTGAGCGTCGTCGGCTGGCAGATGATGGCCCTGCGCAGCGCCCAGATGGCTTATCTGCACGTGCCGCCGGACGCGTTTCTCAAGACCACGCGGTTTTTGAACAGCGTGCAACGGAACCCAGGCGTGGGGCAATATGGCTATATGCCCGGCGGGCAGCCGACGTTGGTCATGACGGCCGAAGGGCTTCTCTGCCGGCAGTACGCCGGCTGGCGGCACAACAACCCGGTGTTGCGCAACGGCGTGTTCTGGCTGCAGGCGAACCATTTGCCCCGCGCCGACCGGGCCAACATGTACTATTGGTATTACGGCACGCAGGTGATGCACCACATGGGCGGCGAGCAATGGGAAAAGTGGAACGGCGCGTTGCGCGACCTGTTGATTTCGCTGCAATCGGGCGGCGGACACGAGGCCGGAAGCTGGCCGCCGCTGGGCGGGCACGACGCCACCGGCGGGCGGCTGTACACGACCGCCTTGGCCGCCTGCACGCTGGAGGTCTACTATCGGCATCTGCCGCTGTATGGCGCCGCGGCCATCGGCCACGAAGCGGGCCGCGGCAAGGCCGTTGGGCGTTAGCGCCGCTACGCCGAACCCATCGACTAAAGTATGGGTGTCTTGAACTGCGAGAATCAAGCGGCGAGGCACCGTCTCGAAAAGACACGGCTTAATATGCATAAACAAGGGTCATGATCTCACGACGTAAACGGCGCACCGTCGATCGCTGGCGACCGCTCCACGTCGGCCAGATACTCGATTGGGCCGACCGCTTTTACGCGCGTCATGGGCGTTGGCCGCAGGTCGACGACGGTCGCGTCGAGGACGACAAAGACGAGAAGTGGAGGAACCTCGACGCCGCCCTGCGCAGGGGCAGCCGCGGCCTGGTGGCCGGTTCGTCGCTCGCGCGCCTGCTGTCGAAATTTCGTGGCAAGCGGAACCGCAAGGCGCTGCCTCATTACTCGATCCGGCTGATTCTGACCTGGGCCGATGCGTATCGTCGCCGGACGGGCCGCTGGCCGACGCCTCGCTCCGGGCCGATACCCGAGGCCCCCGGCGAAACCTGGTCCGCCGTCCATGCGGCCCTGGAGGCCGGCATTCGCGGGCTGCGCGGCGGTTCGTCGCTGCCGAAACTGCTGGCAAAACATCGCGGCGCTCCCTATCAGGCGGTCGGGCCGCGCTTGACCGAAGCGATGATCCTGGCCTGGGCCGACGATCACTACCGCCGCACCGGACTCTGGCCGCAGACGCATTCCGGGCGGGTCGCCGCGGCGCCGCACACACGCTGGTCGGCTGTGAGCAAGGGACTGCGCGAGGGACGACGCGGCTTGCCCGGCGGTTCGTCGCTGGCCCAATTGCTCAAACAGCGGCGTGGGGTCTTGCCCGCCCATCGCCGCCAGCCTCCGTTGTCGATCGAGCAGGTTTTGGCATGGGCCGACGCGCATCACCGCCGCACGCGGAAATGGCCGAATGAAGAGTCGGGCAAGATTCGCGAGGCGCCGAATGAAAGCTGGGGCAAGCTCGCCAAGGCCCTGCGTGTCGGCCAGCGCGGCCTGCCTGGCGGCATGACGTTGGGGCGCCTGTTGGCCCAGCGGCGCGGCGTGCGAAATCTGCAGGGCCTGCCACGCTTCCGCGTGAAGCAGATTGTCTCGTGGATCGAGGCCCACATTCGCCGCACGGGCAAACCGCCGACGCTTCGCAGTGGGAAGATTGCCGACGCGCCGGCTGAGACATGGATGGCCGTACACATGGCCCTGTACAATGGCCGACGCGGCTTTCCCGGCGGTTCTTCGCTCGCCCAGTTCGTGCGTCACCGTCGCGCCGTCGCCGTGCGGGGGCGTGTGCATCGCAATCGCAGGAGGCCCCAATGATTCGGCGCACGGTCCAATATCCGTCCGGAGAACAGCGCTGGATTCTCATTTCGCAAATCGTCCATGCGCGCGTGGCCGCAACGCTCGCGGACGAGTGGGTAGATCACCAATGCGAACCAACCCGCCGCAAGACCGATTCGCAGAAGCGGCCACCTTGTGCCAAGTACCAGAAACTGCCCGAGCAGGATGGCTTGCCCCCACAGCAGCCCGACCACGATGGGAAACACGACGGGCAATTCCCGTAAGGCAAGCAATCCGACGACGGCCTGAACGGCAGAGGCGGACGCAAGAAAGTGCAGTGCGATCAAGACCGCGAAAGCCAAGGTTCGGCCATTGGTGCGTGCGAGAAAGCGGGCCATAGGAGCCGATTATATCACTTCATTAGGCTTCGCGGGACCAGCTCCAGTTATCAGCATAAATCGTATGCACGAAGGGCTTGCCGTCCGACATTCGCCGATACACCGCGCCGACCACGCGGTCGGCTGGAAGTCACAGAGATCAGTCGGTTTTCGCACGTTGCGCTGAACTCTTATCGCCCGTCGACGCATCGCTTTCGGTTTGATCGCGGACGATGGTGGAGGGAGGCCAGGGAGGCAACCAGTGCTGACGGGCGTCGTCGGGCAATGTCTCCACAGAGATCACTTTGAACTCATATCGCACGTCGTGAAGTTCGCCGATGCCGGCCTGATGGTAGCGTCCCTTGGCCGGATATCGAACGCCGTTGAACTCGGCCAACTCCTCGATTTCGTAAAGCCCCAGCAGCTCGTTATTCTGCTTCGCATAGCGAGCTTCCCTGCGAAGGATCATGAAATCGGGCTCACCCGTCACTTCGACGCGAGACTCAACCCCAAATTCCGCCGAGCCCTTGCCCAGCAGCGTCAATACCTCCCGGTCGTTCGATCGTCGCCTGCCGACGATGTGGAAACGATCAAGGTGCAGGAATCTCAAGTCGTCCGATGCTGCCACCACCCAGTCCTCGAATCCATTGAGGTGGTGGAACAAGAAGCTATCGAAGCGGTTGGGCTCAAACTCCGGCCAGGCCTCCCAGGGCACCGCCGACCCCGCTGGCTCGACTCGATACCAGGCGCGGTGATCCCAAGAGGGCCAACGGTCGAACGAGTTTGTTTGAGAGCCATTGAAGGCAACGAATCGCTGCAGCGCCCATTGGCCGACCGCATTCTTTACCTCTCGCTGCCAGAAGCGCCAGCGGCGAGCAGACTGATCTGATTGCGGGCCCAGGGCGGCGAACACATCGCGTGCCTCCAAGACGCCGTTCGTAAGCCGCGGGTCGTCTTCGCCGCGGGTCGCGGTTGGCGAACGTTTCTCTTCCGTGGTCACGAGCAACGTAAACCGCAGCCCTTCGTAGGCCGACTGTCGCCGCTGGACACCTTCCTCCAAGTGAGCGACGTCGGGGTCGATCGCCGCGCCCTCCGTGCCGTGCGCCGGGGCATCAACGACCCTGACGTCCTCCGCAAAACTCGCCTTGAACCGGTCGGCCGGTATGTCGTCGGTATAAGAGATTTCGACCGTGCGGTACGGCTTCCATTTGGAATCGAGCCCGCGCTCGTAGTCGCAACGGCGGATACGCTTCGACCCGTCGATCAGAAACACAATTCGGCGGCCGGAGGCAATTTCGTCTGGTTGTCCGACGCGATCGTCGGGCAACAGCTCGTCCTTCAGCAGCCAGACGTAGGCAGTGCAGCGGTCTGTGTCGATGGCACGGTCTTTCTCGGCAAGGCGCGGCAGGGCGTCGGGCAGGTCGTCGACGTAAAACCCCATCACCTTGCCAAGCCGCCTCGCGTCAGGATAGCCGCCATCGCCCAAACGGCTTTTCGATCGCACGACGAGCTTCTGAGACCGCGAGTAGTCCCAGTGGCTTGCGCCGTCATCGATCTCCAGCCCCAGCGGGCTTTGCATGGCGAAGCCCCTTCCACGCCGATACCACACCTCGACCGGGCCGGACGCGCCGTCTGCTTCGTTTTGGATCAGCAGATGAACAGACGCGATGCTTTCCAGGGCATTGCGAACTTCGGCGAACGCGCGGTTCTCGCGGCCAACAGAAACAAGCACCGCGGAAGCAACGCCGATCACAGCTAGCAGGGCCGCCACCGCCTGCGCCGTTTTTCGGCCGCCAGCGGCCGCCATGCTTAGGCGGAGCGAAAACCTTTTCGGGCGCGTGCGCGGCGCCCCGGGGGGCGGCATGGCAATCGCAGCCCCGCCGTCAAGTTGTCTGGCCCTCGTCAGCGCCCGCCGCAACGATTCGTCCGGCACCGGCGCGTCGCGCATGGCGTCGATCGCAGCTTGCAGGGGATCGTTAAGATGCAGAGACATTCTAGTATTCCTCGGGGGAAAGCAGGTGTTCGAGATCGGTTTCCAATTTCGCTCGGGCTTTGTGCAGTGCTACGGCAACGGCATGCGCGCTGATTTTGAGCGCCGCCGCGATTTCCTGGTGCGATTGTTGATCAAGGAAATGCAGCGCGAAAACCTCCGCCTGTTGCTGCGGCAGCCGCGCAATGGCGCGACGCACTTCTACTTGGAGCTCTTGTTCGCGTATCAGGTCCTCTGGGGCAGCACGATGGTCGGCGATCGGTTGATGCAGGCTCTCCTCACCTTTGCTTCTTCGTAGAAGGTCAATCGCCCGCCGCGTTGCCAGGCTCCGCAAGACCGCCTCCCAGTTTGCGACTTCCCGGGACTGCCAAAGCCGATGGACTTCCAAAAAGACGTCTTGCAGGACGTCCTCCGCGTCGGCCGTCTGGCCCACAATGCGCAGCGCAGTTCGATAGGCCATCGGCCCAAATTCGTCAACGAGCTGAACCCATGGAATCAATGGATTGCACTTTGCTGAGGCCGAACGACCACCGTCTTGCAAGGCGGCGATCCGCGAAGGAATATTATGTCAGAGTCGGGCGATCTCGCCCGCCCTACATAGAAGACGAATCGCCTGCCTGAATTATCACCCATAAAATTCATTTCGGCGATCACTACCGCGACCCTGCTGGGGGCGATATGCTGTTACTGTTCCATGATCCGCACCTGCTAACAATGATCGCCCCCGACCGCCTTGCCGTATTGCTTCTCCTTCCGGGCGTTCTGTGCTTCGCCGTTTGCGCATGCGCGGAAGAGAATGAGCTGACGGGGTTGTTAAAGACGTTCCGCGAGGAGTTCGTCGCGATCGCTCCCGGCGAAGGCGATTTCCCCGCGTCGTTCACGATGGGCGACGAACATGGTGCCGAGAGCGAGCGGCCCGCCCATAAGGTGGCGATCAAGCATGCGTTTGAGATTGCCCGCTATGAAGTGCCGCAAAATCTGTGGGAGGCCGTGATGGGCCAGAACCCAAGCCGCTGGAAAGGCAAGCGGAACGGTGTCGAGATGCTGAGCTACGACGACGCCGTCGATTTTTGCCGGCGCGCGACCGCGGCGATGCGACAGGCGAAGCTGATTGCCCAAGAGGAATTCGTGCGGCTGCCGAGCGAAGCCGAGTGGGAATACGCCGCGCGCGCCGGCTCGACGGGCCGCTATTGCTTCGGTGACGATCCAGCCGGGCTCGGCGATTACGGCTGGTATCACGGCAACGCGGCCGGCAACGATCCGCCCGTCGGCGCCAAACAGCCGAACGCCTGGAAGCTCTACGACGTCCACGGCTATCTCTGGGAATGGTGTGCCGACCGTTGGCATGACGACTACCGCGGAGCGCCGGCCGACGCGTCGGCGTGGACCACGGGCGACGATCCACGGCGCGTATTGCGCGGCGGAAGCTGGAAGGATCCGGCGGAGAAGTTGACGATCTCATCTCGACGCGCGGCCGGGCCCCAACTGCGCGACGACGCCGTCGGCCTGCGTTGTGTGCTGGCCCGCGAGACGTGGTAGGGTGCGTGATCGGTTCATCAGGACCAAGGCTCAAGACGCCGATGCGTTTCCTCGACCGTTTCAACGTGATCCTGCTCGACCTACACGAACTCGGATATGTCCCGAACGCCTACGCCAAATGCCTGCGGCGTCTGGCCACGACACATCGACTCGGACTGGTAACGAACATCTGGAGCAAGAAGGATCGCTGGGTGGACGAGTTGAACGCCGTTCGGAGTCGGCAAGGATGAAGTCGTGCTGCTCGGAGACAACATCGTGTGCGACATCGAGGGAGGGAAAGCGGCAGGGCGATCAACGGTCTGGATCAATGCCGCCGCTCCGGGCTCCCCGGCAGCAGATTATGTCGTTTCAGACCTGCTCGACCTTGAGTGAAAAAACACATGTCAACGAGGTCGATGCCACCTCGGCAGGATATCGCGGGTTGTCGGCAGCACTCGCTTGTGTGCAGCGGCAGCCGGCCGATAATACTGGGTGCTTGCCTGGAACAGATTCCCAGAAGGAGTTCACCCGATGAAGACACCTCTCTTGATTTCACTGCTGTTGACGTTGCCGTCCCTGGCAACGGCTTTCGCCGAACCGGCCAAGTCAGATGCGCCGCGGAAGATGAACGTGCTGTTCCTGATCGCGGACGATTTGAACTGTGATCTGCACTGCTATGGTCATCCCCACGTCAAGTCGCCGAACATCGATCGGTTGGCGGCGCGTGGCGTGCGGTTCGAGCACGCCTATTGTCAGTTTCCGTTGTGCAGCCCCAGCCGCAGCTCGTTTTTGACGGGCCGGCGGCCGAATGCCACCCACATTCACACCAATCCCCGCGCCGCGCAGTTCTCCACCGACTATCGCCCCACGCCACACTTCCGCGAGTTCATTCCCGACACGCTGACCATGCCGCAGTTGTTCCGGCGGCACGGTTATACAGCGGCGCGGGTCGGTAAGCTCTTCCACTACGGCGTGCCGGGGCAAATCGGCACCAGCGGCCTGGACGATCCGGAGTCGTGGGACTTTGTCGTGAACCCCGCCGGCCGCGACAAGGCCGAGGAGAACAAGATTTTCACGCTCACGCCGCACAGCTACGGCGGAACGTTGAGTTGGCTGGCTGCCGAAGGGGCTGACCCGGAGCAGACCGACGGACTGGGTGCCACGGCCGCCGTCAGCCTGTTGGAAGAATACAAGGACCGGCCGTTCTTTTTGGCGGTGGGCTTCTATCGCCCGCACACTCCCTACGTCGCGCCGAAACGCTACTTCGACGAATATGACGTGAATGAGATCGGGCTGCCGGCCCTGTCGCACGCCGATCGCGAGCGAATGCCGGCTGCCGCTTACGCCAGCGCCAAACAAGAACAAGCGGCGATGAGCGACGACTTGCGGCGCGAGGCGATCCGCGCCTACTGGGCGTCGATCACCTTTATGGACGCCCAGTTGGGCCGCGTGCTCGACGCTTTGGACCGCTTGGAGTTGACCGACAACACGATCGTCGTGATGACGAGCGACCACGGCTATCACATGTACCAGCACGGGCTGTGGCAGAAGATGAGCTTATTCGAGAATTCGGCGCACGTGCCGCTGATCGTCTCGCTGCCCGGCGCCGCCGGGCGGGGGAAATCGAACGCCGGGCCGGTGGAATTGGTCGATATCTATCCAACACTCGCCGACCTTTGCGGGCTGCCCGCGCCCGACTACCTCGATGGCACGAGCTTGCGGCCGGCGCTCAACGGTCCCTCAAAGTCGGTCAAAGAGGCCGCCTTCACGCAAGTGCGACGCGGCGATTTCGATGGTTACAGCATCCGCACCTCGCGTTGGCGTTACACGCTTTGGGACGAGGGCCGCAAAGGAGAACAGCTTTATGACATGCAGTCCGACCCCGGCGAGATGACGAACCTCGCCGCCCACCCGGCGCAGACTCAGACGGTGGCCACGCTAAAGGCGCAATTGCAGAACTATGCGAAGCGCGGCGGTAAATAGAGATCGCCCCGCTTCTCCGCCTCGCCCCGCGGCACGTAGGTCCAGCCGATCTCCTGTGCGTAGGCCAGGATGCGGGCCCGCACGGTCTTGTGCTCACTTGGCGCGGGCATGTCCCACCGCACGGCCCGGATTGCCGGCCCTTCGGCAGTCGGACGAAAGTGGGGTGTCTGGAACTCCGCCTTAGCGCAGAAAGAGCCGCGGCGCGAAATCGAACATCGCGTAACGCCAGGTCTGCCATTCGTGCGCCAATCCTGCCGCGTCGCGAAAGACCACGTTCTTGATGCCCGATTGAGCAAGCGCGTCGTACAGCTTGCTTGCACTGTCGTGAATCCGGGCGTCGAGGCCCACGGTTCCGCAGTGCAAATAGAACAGCTTCACCTTTTCGTCGAACGCGGCGGGACCGGCGAACACGCCGTCAAACGCGGTCTTTGGATCGAGGTCGCGGACCCCGCTGAACGAAGCGACCGCGGAAAACGTGTCCAAGTGGCTCAGGCCAATGCGGAGCGCTTGCCCGCCGCCCATCGACAAACCGGCGATGGCGCGGTGGTCTCGGTCGGCATGCGTGCGGTAAGTCGCGTCGATCATCGGAACCAGATCCTTGAGGACCACGTCTTCGAACGCGCCGCCGTCGCCGCGGCCCGGCCCCGCCGGCAACGCCGCTTCGCCCGCCCTGGCGGCATAGCCTTTTTCCATGACGACGATCATGGGCGCTGCTTTGTCCGCGGCAATCAGGTTGTCGAGAATGAAGTTGACGTGCCCCTGCCGCGTCCAGCCCGTCTCGTCTTCGCCGGCGCCATGCTGCAGGTAGAGCACGGGGTAGCGCTTGTGCGGATCGGCGTCGTAGCCCGGCGGCGTATAAACCAGGATGTGCCGCATCTTGCCGGTTACTTGCGAGTGGTACCATCGCGAGCGGACTTCGCCATGCGGCACGTCTTTGGCGTGGTAAAAATCGACGCCCGAGTCGGACACATCGATGCCACTCGTCGGCTTGCCGGTGCCAAAAAAGACATCGCTCCCGGGGTCGTTCACCGGCACGCCGTCGACGAGCAGTGCGTAGTAATGAAACCCAGGCACGACGGGCGGCGACGTGAGCGTCCACAGTCCCTCGTCTCCGCGTTGCATGTCCCAGGGACCGCCGCTGCCGAGCCCGAAATTGGTGAAGACCTGAACCTTGGCGGCCTCGGGAGCCTTCAGCCGGAATGTCACGCGCCGGTCGGGATGAACGCGCGGGTAGGCCGAATTACCGACGTTGGTCGTCGCCGGCTTCGATTCGTCGCGGCTGGCGTCGGCCGCGCTTTTCTCGGCAGACGCGCCGGCCTTGTTTCCCGTTGAGTAGTTCGGCGGCGGCGCGTCGCGAAACACAAGTTGTGCGAAGTGGTACAGGTCGCTCTTCCATACTCTAAAATCGTGCCCGCCGCCTGGGATGACGCGATACACGTGCGGCACTTTCTTCTCCACGAGCATCTCGTGAACGCCCTGACTGATCCGGAACAGCCGATCGTTGTCGCCGCAGGCCACGTAAAGCAGCCGCAGTTTGCCGGCTGCTTCGGCCGTGTCTTTGATCAGTTCGGCGGGAGGCTTGGTATTGGGGGCCGAGGAGAAACCGCCTACCCAGGCGAACGTGTCGAGGTGATTCAGGCCGAAATTGAGCGCCTGCCCGCCGCCCATCGATAAGCCGGCGATGGCCCGCGACTCTCGGTCGGCCTGGACCGAATAGTTCTTTTCGATGAACGGAATCAGATCGGTGAGCAGATCGTTTTCGAAGGCCGCGAATGCCGGCGACTGCTTGGGGATCGGATCGCGGGCGGTGACGTCTTTCGCTGCCCGGCCGTTCGGCAGCACGACGATCATCGGCACCGCCTTTTTCTCCGCGTAGAGGTTGTCGAGAATTACCTCAGGCGAGCCGCCGCGCGCCCACTCGTTCTCGTCGCCTCCGATACCGTGCAGCAGGTACAGCACCGGGTACTTCCGGTCTTTGTCGTAGCCTGGCGGCGTATAGACCCTTGCCATGCGATTGATTCCCACGGTCGTCGAATCGTACTCAATGGTCTCGAGCGTGCCGTGTTCGATGCCCTCGCGGCGAGCGTCGAAACCTTCGGGAGGTGTCGGTAGGGCGTTGTCGGCCGTTTGCGCCGCGGCGGGCATGGTCGCCAGGGCCAGCATGCTTGCCGCGATGAAGGGAAAGATGCGTCCGCTCATGGGAAGTTCGTTCTGCGTGGTCATGGGCGTTCTCGGGAGAAATATCGTGCGCATACGCACGAATTAAGAGTTTACGTCCGGGTCGGCGTGCTTGCAAGATGCTCATGGACTGCGAGTGAGCCGAAATGCTGTCGCTGGCGCATTCGTCAGCCGATGGCGAGTTCGCTAGAGCGAAGGCCCTGAAAGCAAGATCGGCCCGAATGACTCGCACGCTCTCTTTCCCTCCGCGCCCCGCACGCGGGCACCCCGGGTTGGGGTGAGGGCCTTGGCGCCGCTTTCGATTCGATTCCCGACAACCGCACGGTGAGACCCGGTGAAACCATCGCCCGCAACAGCTCACCGCGTCGGCACAAAACCGCGGTTCGATGCGCGTGCCGCCCGCGCAGCAATGAGCACCTGCGCGGCAGCGGCCGGCAGCGCCTGCATTTTCGTCGCGCACCGCGCCGAGCCAGCCTATCAAGCATCGCGGGCGAGAAAGGCGGCCGCCGACCGCACGGCCCGGATTGCCGGCTCTTCGGCAGTCCGACGAGCCGTCGGTGCGGGCGTAACTCTGATTGGAACGGCGCATCAGGGTGGGACGGTCTCGGCCACTGGGTCGGCGCTCGCGCTCGGTCCCACGTCCGCGCGCTCGACGATCCGGCCGTCGGGGAAATCGGCACGCCCCCGTCGTTTTTTCCGCGGAGGTTTTCGACGGCCAATTGCTTGGACGCGTCGTGGCGACTAACATCGCAAACAACTTTTACCATGGAAAGCTCTTTATGCCGGATTTCGACACCGCATGGAAGGAGGCCCTGGAGGCCCTATTCGAGCCATTCATGGCCTTCTTTTTCCCCCAGGCGCATCGCGACATTGACTGGACGCGCAAGGCCCTAATGCTTGACAAGGAGCTGGAGCGGATCGCGCCGGAATCGGAGCAAGGGCGGCGTGTGGTGGACAAGCTGGTCAAGGTCTGGCGGACCAACGGCCAAGACGAGTGGGTGTTGGTCCACATTGAGGTGCAGAGCCAGCAGGAAACGGAGTTCGCGAAACGAATGTTTGTCTATAACTACCGGCTTTTCGATCGCTATAATCGAAAGGTGGCCAGTTTCGCCATTTTGGGCGACGAGCGCCCGGCTTGGCGGCCGCAACGGTTTGGATACGAACTTTGGGGAACGAAGGTCGGCATCGAGTTCGCAACCGCGAAGTTGCTTGACTACGCGGCTGATGAAGCGGCCCTGGAAGCCAATCCAAATCCATTCGCGGTGCTGGTGCTGGCGCATTTGAAGGCACTGGCGACGGCTCATGACGACGAGGCACGGCGAGTATCGGAGGTGCGGCTGGTCAGGGGGCTTTACGAGCGGGGGTTCAGCGCCGATCAGATCCGACAGTTGTACCACCTGATCGACAGAATGATGAGGCTGCCGGAGCCGCTGGCGGACCTCGCCTGGAGAGAGATACGTGACTTTGAAAGGGAGAAAAGCATGCCATTTATAACCGGAGCGGAGCGTGTCGAACGCGAGGAAGGGCTGGAGGAAGGGTTGGCGAAGGGGTTGGCGAAGGGGTTGGCGAAGGGGTTGGCGAAGGGGCTCGCGCAGGCGCGGGAAGACATCCTGACGGGCATCGAGGAATTGCTCGACGTCCGATTTGGTCCAGCCGGCCTGGCGCTGCTCGCTGAGATTCGGCCGATCGAAGATCTCGACCTCCTGCGGAAAATCCTCCACAGCATCAAGCCAGCGGATAGTCCGGAAGCCTTGCGCCGGCTCTGGTCAAAAGCCTGACGTGGCTCGCGGTATCCAGCCACCGTTCACAACGGCGCATCATGGTGGGACGGTCGCAAGAAAACTTCCGTGTTCGCCGGCCGCCAGGCCGGCCGAGCGGCCGCTCGTAGGGCAGACGTGACCAATCTATGGGCCCGATGATGGCGGGCCAGCATGAGACATTGGCCGCCAAAGTTTTTCAGCGACGGCTCGGCCATCTATCTGGCAAGCCATTCGACGAGATCCGCGATTTACTGCGATCCGTCTTCACCTAGCGAGCGATCTCACCGTTTTCCAAGGATCGCCAATGATTAAGACGACGGAACAAGCCACCCGCCTTTGCAGCGACCGCCAATAGGTGAACTCCGGGTGAGCCGCAATGCTGCCGCTGGTGCCTTCGTCAGCCGAAGGCGAGTTCGGCGAAGCCAAGACCCTGAAACCGAAATCGGCCCGAACAACGCGGCGGTGGCCGGTGGTCGCGTGCTTGTATCATGGCGTTGCGTCGGACCGCGGGCAGGATCCATCCCGATTCGGCAGGAATGGGGCGGCGCAAGGCGGCATCGTCCGGCGCCACGGGCGGCGCGGGGGTTTCGCTGTAGTTATAGGTGCCGAAGCCGGCCGCGTCCTAAGCGCGGTCGAGCACGCTTTGCAAGTCGAGATGCGCGTCGGGATCGAGCGCGGCAACGGGCGCTCGCACCACCGGCAACCGCTCGCGCAAAGCGAGCGGCCAAAATCCGACGTTCGGGCGGTCTTCGTAGCGGCTCACCAGCGCATCGTAGTCGCAGGGATGCCAGTTTTGTCACCGCTACGACTGGGCTTGCCCCAGTCGAGCGCTGACTGGCAGGCTAGAACGGCGCCGCGAAGCTGCCCCCGCACCGCCTTCCGCATCCTGCGTCTCGTCCGCCGTCGACGCGGCGGACGAGACGCAGGATGAGGAAGGCCGATTAAGAGTGGAAAGGATCTTGACGGCCGCCGTCTAGCCTGTCCGTCAGCGCCCCACCGGCACAAGGCCGGCGGTGGCGGAGCGGAACACATTCAACCATGATTCCTTGCAAAGCGAGTCGCCGGGGTTGAATGCGGCAGGATGAACTCCGAACGGCGCTTATGTGTTACTTTGTTCATTATTTACATACAAATAGCTGCAACAACCGGCTGGCCGTCGTGTCGGCCAATTTGGCAGCCCGACGGTTGACAGGGCAGGCGGCGCGGAGCGAGCCGACCAAGCTCTTTGAAAAGCAAAAATTGGTTGTGATCCGTAGTCGGTGGTCCGTGGCGAGTCGCCTGTTCGTGTAGAATGCCGGCAGAATGAAATACCTACATCTGCCGGCGTTGAGAGATGAGGGATGAGAGATGAAGGTGACGGTGGAACAACCTGAGGATGAAGAGCAGCTCGATGAGTTGCTGAGCCGGCCGAGCGAGCAGGTGATCGACGCATTGGGCCGGCTGCCGGGCGATGTGGTCGTGTGGGGTGCCTCGGGCAAGATGGGGCCGTCGCTGGCGCGAATGCTGAAGCGCGCGAGCGACGCCGCCGGCCTGCCGCGGCGAGTTTTCGGCGTGGCGCGGTTTACCGAGGGCGGTGAAGAAACGCTGGAGGCACAGGGCATCGAGACGATTCGTTGCGATCTGCTCGATGAGGACCAGGTGATGCGCTTGCCCGACGCGGAGAACGTGATCTTCATGGCCGGGCGGAAGTTCGGCTCGACGGGCGACGAAGGGCTGACTTGGGCCATGAACGCCTGGCTGCCCACGCTCGTCTGCCGCAGATATCGCCGCAGCCGGACCGTGGCCTTTTCGACGGGAAACATCTATGGCCTCGTGCCGGTCGAAGGGGGCGGATCTCGCGAGGTGGACGTTCCGCAGCCCGTCGGCGAGTATGCGATGAGTTGTCTGGCACGGGAACGGCTCTTCGGCTACTTCAGCCGCAAATATGGCACGCCCGTCGCCATCGTGCGGCTCAATTATGTTTGCGACCTGCGCTATGGCGTGCTGGTCGATCTGGCGCAGAAGATCGTCGAGGAACAGCCGATCGATCTTGCGATGGGCTATTTCAACACGATCTGGCAGCGCGACGCGAACGCCCTGGCACTGCTGGCACTGGCTCACGCCGCCACGCCGCCCTGGATCGTGAATGTCACCGGCGTCGAGACGCTTTCGGTCAGAGAGGTTTGTCAGCGATTGGCCAGACTGTTGGATAAGCCGGTGCGCTTCGTCGGCAGCGAATCGCCGACGGCCTTGCTGAGCGATGCGTCGCTGGCCGTCGAAGAATTCGGTCCCCCCGCGATGCCGGCCGAGCCATTGATCGAGCGGGTGGCAAATTGGGTCGGCCGCGGCGGCCGAACGCTTGATAAGCCGACGCATTTTGAATCCCGCAACGGAAAATACTAAGCTAGGCGAATGACCATGAATCTCAATCCAGACATCCGGCGCGTCCTGCAACAAGGCGTCGTCGTTCCGGCTTGTCCGTTGGCGTTGGACGCCGGGCGAAAATGGGACGAGCACCGGCAACGGGCGCTGCTGCGCTACTACCTTGACGCCGGCGCCGGCGGCATCGCCATCGGCGTACACACGACTCAGTTCGCCATTCGAGAGCCGCGGCACGATCTCTATCGCCCGCTGCTGCGGTTCGCCGCGGCGGAAATGGCCAAGTGCGACCGCCCTGTGGTGCGGGTGGCCGGCGTGTGCGGCGGGACGGAACAGGCGCTGCTGGAAGCCGGCTTCGCCCGTGAGTGCGGCTATCATGCGGGTTTGCTCAATCTCGCGGCGCTGGCGGCGGCCAGTGAGGACGAGCTGATCGATCATTGCCGGCGCGTGGCGGAAGTGCTGCCGGTGTTCGGGTTTTATCTGAACCCGGCCATCGGCGGCCGTTTGCTGCCGTATTCTTTCTGGCGGCGGTTCGCCGAGATCGACGCCGTCGTGGCCATTAAGATCGCGCCGTTCAACCGTTATCAGACGCTCGACGTGGTCCGCGCGGTCGTGGAGGCGGGCCGCGACGACATCGCTCTTTATACCGGCAACGACGACAACATCGTGGCCGACCTGATTACGCCGTTTCGCTTCGAACGCGACGGTCGCCGCGTCGAACGGCGCATCGTCGGCGGCTTGCTCGGGCAATGGGCGGTGGGCACGCGGGCCGCGGTCGAACTGCTCGACGAATGCCATCGCGCCGCGGCCGGCGTTTCGGCGTCGAGCAAACTGCTGGCAGACAATGTCGCGGTGACCGATATCAACGCCGCGCTGTTCGATGCCGCCAACGATTTCGCCGGCTGCATTCCCGGCATTCACGAAGTCCTGCGCCGTCAAGCCTTGCTGGCGGGCATCGACTGTCTCGACCCGCGCCAAACCCTCAGTCCCGGCCAGGCTGAAGAAATCGATCGCGTGATGCGGGCATATTCCCATTGGTTCGACGGCGATTTCGTGCGCGAGAACCTTGCCAGGTGGCTGCACGAGTAGCATCAAACGCCTTTCGCAAAGCCGTTCATGAAACGGCTTGCGAAAGGCACTTTGTTAATTAGCGGAGAGGACAGGATTCGAACCTGCGGACCAGTTTCCCGGTCACGGGTTTAGCAAACCCGCGCTTTAGACCACTCAGCCACCTCTCCTGGAGCGATGCCCCGATCAAAGCGATTCTATGCATTAAGTCTAGTCCTGCAAGTGGTTGTCGCCGGCGGCAGGACCGTGAAACACGACGCCCGTCGCCAGTAGCCACCTTCCGTGCGGCACGCCCTCCGTTTTTAGAGTATACATGCTGAATGACTTGCGAGCCGTTCCCGATGCCGATTTCCCTCATGTCACGAACCACCCTGTTTTTGCTGCTATTCACCTGGGCCGGAGCGTCGAGCGCGGCTGAAACGGCGGCCTCGAAGGTGCTTTCGTCGATTACCTCCGCCGACCTGCGAAGGCACGCCGAGCGGCTGGCCGATGACACCCTGGAGGGCCGCGAGGCGGGCAGCCGCGGCGGACACGCCGCCGGCCACTACCTGGGCCAGGAATTCCAGCGGCACCGGCTTGCCGGCGGGGCCGCGGCCCGCAGCTACTACCAGTCGTTCGGCCCGCAGTACCGCAACATTCTCGGCCTGCTGGAAGGAAGCGACCCGCAACTCAAGCAGGAGCTGATCGTGGTCGGCGCCCATTACGACCACGTCGGCTACGGGAACTCGCAGAACAGCTACGGCCCGACCGGCTACATTCATAATGGCGCCGACGACAATGCCAGCGGCGTGGCCGGCCTGCTGGAACTGGTCGAAGCGTTCTCGCGGCTCGACGCCCGTCCCAAACGGTCGATTCTGTTCGCACTTTGGGACGGCGAAGAAAAAGGCCTGCTCGGTTCCGAATACTGGGTGGCCCATCCGACCGCGCCGCTCGACCGCGTGCGGCTGGCCGTCAATCTCGATATGATCGGCCGCTTGCAACGAAAGCGGCTGGAAGTTTACGGCATCCGCAGCGGCTTCGGCTTGCGGCGGCTGTTGAGCATGAACAATGCCGCGACCGATCTGGCGTTCGACTTTTCCTGGACCATGCGCGAAGACAGCGACCATTACTCATTCTATAAACGCAACGTGCCCGTGTTGATGTTCCACTCCGGCCTGCACTCCGATTATCACCGGCCCAGCGACGATGTGGAGAAGCTCGACTTTGCCGGCATGGAGCGGATCGTGCGAATGTTGTTCGGCGTCGTCCACGAGCTGGCCGACGAGCGGAAGCTGTCGGGCTTTCGCGGCGCCGCGCGGCACGAAAACAGCGAGCTGCGACGCGAGCGCGAACAGCCGTTGCCGGCCCCGCCCGCCCGATTGGGACTGGCCTGGGACCCGCGTGATGAAGGGCGCGACGGCGGCCTGCGGATCGTGCATGTCGCCCCGCGCTCGGCGGCCGCCGTTGCGGGCATTCGCGTGGGCGACCGATTGGTGCGATTCGCCGGCCGCGACCTGAATCGCGAGACCGACCTGCGCAGCCTGGTGCTGGCGGCGAAGAGTCCCGCGATCGTCGCGGTCGAGCGGGCCGGCTCCGCTCAGCCGCTGAATCTGACGGTGAAGCTGGCCGGACCGCCGCTGCGGCTGGGCCTTTCTTGGCGGACCGACGCCGCCGAGCCGCAGGCCGTGATTGTGGCGCATGTGGTGCCCGGCTCGCCCGCCGCGCGGTCGGGCATGCTGGTACACGACCGCCTTTATGAAGTATCGGGGAGGGCCTTTACCGGCGAGGAAGAGTTTCGCCGGCTACTCACGGAGACCGACGACGACACGCTCGAACTGCTCACCGAACGCGAAGGCCGCGTGCGGACGGTGACGGTCAAGCTGCTGCCACCGGTAAGAAGCGAATTCTAGGAACGATCACGCACGCCGACAACTTCGGCCGCCTGAAAGACAAGCTGCTGCCGCCGCTCGACCGCGGTTTGGCCGCCTTGCTCGACGACTTGGCGGCGTCGGGCCTGCTCGATGAGACGCTGATCGTGGTGACCGGCGAGTTTGGCCGGACGCCGAAGATATCGATGTTGCCCGGTGCGTCGTTGCCGGGCCGCGATCACTGGGCGCCGGTCTATTCGGCCGTTTTCGCCGGCGGCGGCGTGCGCGGCGGGCAGGTCATCGGCCGTTCCGACAAGCAGGCGGCGTTGCCGGTGACGCGGTCGTATCGGCCGGAGGATTTGGGCGCGACGATCTACCATGCGCTGGGCGTCGACGGCGCGGCCGAAGTCCGCGACACGCTTGGCCGGCCATTGCGGCTGAATGGCGGCGAGCCGATCGCGGCGCTATTCAGCGGCGCGGCGGTTTAGCCTGACAATGCGAAGCCGCGGCGGTAGAATCAGGGCAGTGAGGATTTAGTCCATGTATCGACCCATTGAAGTACGACCGCTGTCAGGCTATCGACTTTACCTGCGTTATGACAATGGCGTCGAGGGCGAAGTCGATCTTTCCGATTTTGCCGGCCGCGGGGTTTTTGCTGTGTGGAACGATCGAGCGGCGTTTGAGAAGGTGTCGATCGGCCCCGGCGGAGAGATTCGGTGGAGCGACAAAGTCGATCTTTGCCCGGATGCGTTGTACATGAGAGTGACCGGTGCATCGCCGGAAGACCTTTTTCCCCAGCTTGTGCAGGAAAGGCGCGAATCCGAGTTGAATGCCTGACATCAGCCGCTTTTACGGCATCGTCATCAAGATCTACTACGGCGATCATCCGCCACCGCATTTCCACGCCGAGTACGGAGGCAAGCAATAGGTTGTCAGCATTGACACGTTGTCGACCATCGCGGGAAAGCTGCCATCGCGCGCTGCTGCCATGGTGGCGGAGTGGGCCAGCCTACATCAGTCTGAATTGCGGAAGGTGTGGGGCCAGGCAGCCAATATGGAACCGCTTGACGACATCGATCCGCTTCCATGAACAAACCAAGCTAGCGCCGGAACGCCGATTGCCAATGCATTACAACACCCAAATCAGTACCGCTGACGACCCCGCCCTCGACCAGCTTTGCCTTGCCCTTGCGGCGCGCGCCGACGCACTCGATACGTCGGGCGACTGGCCGGCGGAGCAGCTTGACCTTTGTCGACGATTTGGCGTCAATCGCTGGTTCGTCGGCCCGGAGTGGGGCGGCGCGGGGTGGAGCGAGCTCGATCTGATGCGGGGCTTGATGCGGCTCAGCTCCGCATGTCTGGCCACAACGTTCGTGCTTACCCAGCCGCTGGGCGTCTGCCGGCGACTGACGGTCTGCGAGAACCATGCGTTGCGCGACGACCTGCTGCCGAAGCTGGCCGGCGGCGAAGTGTTCGCGACCGTCGGCATTTCGCACCTCACGACCAGCCGCCGGCATCTGGCCAAGCCGGTGCTGGCTGCCCGGCAGAGCGACGAGGGATTTGTGCTCAACGGTTCGATCCCCTGGGTCACCGGCGCCGTGCGGGCCGACTACGTGCTCACCGGGGCCACGCTCGACGACGGCCGGCAGATTCTGACCATGCTGCCCACGAACCTGCCGGGCTTCACCGTCGGCGAACCTGCTCGGCTGGTGGGACTCACCGCCACGATGACCGGCGGTGCCGAATGCCGCGATGTGCTCGTCGATCGCCGCTGGCTGCTGGCGGGACCGACCGAGAACGTGCTGTCGGGCAAAGGCGCGGGGACCGGCGGCGTGCAAACCTCGGCCCTGGCTCTCGGTCTGGCGGCGGGAGCACTCGATTATCTGGAGCGCGAGGCGGCCCTGCGTGCCGATCTGATGGCGCCGGCCGCCAGTTTGCGCGAAGTACACTCGGAGCTCGAAGCGGAGCTGTTGACCTTGGCGGCGGGCGGCGAGGGGTGTTCGCCCGACGAACTTCGCTCGCGGGCCAACAGCCTGGCGCTGCGGGCCACACAGGGAGCATTGACGGCGGCCAAGGGGAGCGGATATGTCTTAGGCCATCCGGCAGGCCGCTGGTGCCGGGAGGCGTTGTTCTTTTTGGTTTGGAGCTGCCCGCAGCCGGTGATGGCCGCAGCACTGTGCGAGCTGGCCGGCCTGAGTGATTAAAATGCCATTACGAACTCCCCAGATTCGCCGCGAACAAGTTCCGCCGGACGACTGTCTGTGCAATTACTGCTCGGCCAAGTGCTGCAAGTATTTCGCCCTGCCGATCGACAAGCCGACGACGCACAAGGATTTCGACTACATCCGCTGGTACTTGCTGCACGACGCGGCCACGGTGTTCGTCGAGGGCGAGCAGTGGTATCTGCTGGTCCACACCCGCTGCAAGCATCTGCAACACGACAATCGCTGCGGCATTTACGAGACGCGGCCCAACATCTGCCGCGAGTACTCGACTGAGAGCTGCGAATATGAAGACGATTACGTGTACGACCGCTATTTCGAAACGCCGGAGCAGGTGGCGGAATACGTCGAGGCCGTGCTGCCGCCCCGCAGCCGCGATCAGTTCCGCAGCCGCCGGCCCCCTTTGCTGAATGTGATCTCGCCGTGACCAAAGCCCAACGCATCGAGCCGCGCACGCTCAAAGGATTTCGCGACTACCTGCCCGACGCCATGATGGCCCGCGAGCGGCTGATCGACACGGCCCGGCGGGTCTATCGCTCCTACGGCTTCAGCCCCATCGACACGCCGGCGCTGGAATACCTGGAAATCCTCACGGGCAAAGGCGGCGAAGAGACCGACAAGCAGCTTTACCGCTTCGAGGACCACGGCGGACGCTGGGTCGGGCTGCGGTTCGACCTGACGGTGCCCCTGGCCCGCTTCATCGCACAGCACGCCAGTGAGCTGGGCACGCCCTTCAAGCGTTATCACATCGCCACGGTGTGGCGTGGCGAGAACACGCAGCGCGGCCGCTACCGCGAGTTTATGCAGTGCGATTTCGACACGATCGGCACGCGCTCTCCGGTGGCTGACGTCGAGACGGCGCTGGTGATCCACGACCTGATGCGGGCCATCGGCTTCGAGGCGTTTACGATTCGCGTCAACAACCGCATGGTGCTCAATGGCCTGTTGCAGCGATTGGGCCTGGCCGACAAGTCGGGAGCGGTCCTGCGAGCGCTCGACAAACTCGCCAAAATCGGTCGTGAAGCGGTGGCTGAGGAGATGCAGAGTGTGGCGGGAGCTACCGCCGAGCAGGCCAACGACGTGCTGCGTTTGTCGGAGTTGAGCGGGTCGAACGAAGACGTGTTGCGGCAGCTTGAGCCGCTGGTGGCCGGCAGCGACGTCGGGCAAGAGGGCGTCGGCCGGCTGGCCGAGCTGCTGGCGGCCGCGGAGGCCGGCGGCGTGCCGCGCGAGCGTCTGCGGCTCGATGTTTCGATCGCCCGCGGCCTCGACTACTACACCGGCACGATCTTCGAGACGTTTTTAGACCAGCTTTCCGGCATCGGCAGCATCTGCTCGGGCGGACGTTATGATAACCTGGCGAGCCTTTACACCAACCAGGAACTGCCAGGCATCGGGGCCTCGCTGGGGCTCGACCGATTGCTGGCGGCGATGGAAGAGCTAGGGATGCTGACCAAGGTCACGACGCCGGCGGAGGTGCTGGTTGTCTATTTTGTCGCCGAGCGGCTGCACGATTATCTACGGTTGGCAGCCCGGTTGCGTGCGGCGGGTTTGGGGGTCGAGGTTTATCCTGAAGCCAAGAAGATCGGCCAGCAATTAAAGTATGCCGACCGCCGGGGTTTCAAGGTGGCGGTCATCGCCGGCGAAGACGAGCTGGCAGCCGGCAACTGCCAGATCAAAAACCTGGCCAGCGGCGAGAGCACGA
Source organism: Pirellulales bacterium (assembly GCA_035533075.1). Taxonomy (NCBI): domain Bacteria; kingdom Pseudomonadati; phylum Planctomycetota; class Planctomycetia; order Pirellulales; species Pirellulales bacterium. The sequence goes on from DATLUO010000234.1 coordinate 42,831, forward strand.
CGGTGCCGTTGGCGGGCGATGTAGCGGGGGCGGTCAAGAGCGCTTTGCAGTAGCGTTTGGCAAAAGGTATTGTTGGACCACTGGCAAATCCAGATGGCCAATCGAGACAACCATTACGAAGCCGCCTTCGAAGCCTATCTCCGGGCACGGCAGATACCCTACGTGGCCGTCGATGAAAGCCGCCGCAGCCTGCTGGCCGACGCCTCGATCAAAAGCCTGGACTACATCGTCTCGTCGACCAATGGCAACACCTGGCTGGTCGATGTCAAAGGACGGCGGTTCCCGTCGGGCATGCGCAAGCAGTATTGGAAGAACTGGTCGACGCGCGACGACCTGGTGAGCATGGCCCAATGGGAGCGGCTGTTCGGCGAACGCTTCAGGGCCGTGTTCGTGTTCGCCTACGCCATCCTCGGCGACCGCGCACCGCTGCCCCGCGAGCAACTTTTCGAGTTTCGCGAAGCACTGTATGCCTTTGTCGGCATCCGGCTGGAACAATACGCCTTTTACGCCAAGCAGATCTCGCCGCGCTGGGATACTGTGGCCATGCCCTACGAGCGGTTCCGTGAGTTGGCTGAGCCGATGGACCGGCTGCTGTGAATCCACTACATCCGCAGCATCTCGCGAAATCCGGCCGTGACGGCCTGGGGGTGCAGCATCACTTGCCAGCCGATGCAGGCCGCGAGCACGAATGAGCCGAACGCCAACACCACGCCCCAGGCGTTGGCCGGCGACTCGGCCTGACGTAGCCGCGACCGGAGTGCCTGCTCCAGACGCCGCCAACCGGCAAAGCTCTGTTCGTCGCCCGTGGCCACCAGTGAGACGTTTTTCAGGGCCGGACTCGACTCCAAGTGCAGCTCAACCCTCAGTTTCGGCAGCGACAAGCAAGTGCCTGCCCAGCGGGCCTCCGGCTCGATCTCGTCGATCGTCTCGGCCAATAGCGGACGAAGCTGTTCGAGCGAGAAGTTGTAGATCGTCAACCGCTGTCGCGACAAGAGCGCCGCCAGGGAAACGCACAAACTGTACATCACCAGCAGCAGCAGCCAAACGTAGCCCTTGTAGACGTAAATGGCCTGCTCGGGCAGCAACAGCTCGATCGGTCCCACCAGCACCATGCCTGAAACGGCCACGCCCAAGGCCGCCAGGTCACGGGCACCGGAAACCAAAAACGGGCGGCGAGAGAGATTGATCCAGGCCAGCAGCAACAGATAAACCGTCAGCGGCCCCAATGCCAGGCAGAGTCGAAAACCGTCCATGCGGCGTCTCGTTGGCCCATCGTTCCAAATGCCCCAAAAGCCAATTTAGACCGCGGCCGTCGGCCGGTCAAACGGCGCAGACGCCTTTCGCCTTTGCCGTGCGTCCGGCACAATAGGGCCTTTGCTCACGATGCTCGCCGCCATGCCTCGCCACACCGTCGAAGACGCCACCTGCACTTATTGCACCTGCTTATGCGACGACATCGTGCTCGACGTGGAAGACAACCGCATCGTCGCCGCCCGGAACGCTTGTGCCCTGGGCCGTGAGTGGTTTACGCGGCCGCGAGACGAAACGCATCCGCCCTGCACTGTCGACAGCCGCGAGGCCACGGCGGAAGAAGCCTATCAGCGGGCGGTCGAAATCCTCACGTCCGCCCGTGCTCCGCTGGTCTATGGCCTGACGGAAACCACCAGCGAGGCCCAACGCGTGGCGGTGGCCATCGCCGATTGGCTCGGCGCCACGCTCGACACCGGCACCAGCATGGGGCACGCACCCAGCGTGCTGGCCCTGCAGCGCACCGGCAAAGTCACCTGCACGCTGGGCGAGATCGCCAATCGCAGCAACTTGATCGTGTTCTGGGGCACGAACTGCGCCGAAACCCATCCGCGGCTCTACTCGAAATACACCGCCCTGGCCGAGGGAATGTTTGTTCCCCGCGGCCGCGCCGACCGCACCTGCGTGGCGATCGACGTGCGCCCCACCGCGACCTCCGCGGCGGCCGATCGGTTCTTGCAGATCAAGCCGGATGCCGATTTCGAGGCCCTCTGGATCCTGCGAGCGCTGCTCAAAGAAATCGAACTCGACGCCGACGATGTGCTGCGGCAAACCGGCGTGCCGTTGGACTCTTGGCGCGACCTGATTCAACGCATGAAGCAGGCCCGGTATGGCACGTTCATCATGGGCATGGGGCTGATGCACTCCCGCGGCCGTCATCTCAATTGCGAGGCACTCTTTCTTTTGACGCGCGAGCTGAACGCCTTTACGCGCTTCGTGACTCGCTCGGTGCGTGCCCGCGGCAACGTGACCGGCGGCGACAAGCTGGTCGGTTGGCGGACCGGCTTTGCTTACGCGGTGAACCTGGCACGGGGCTATCCGCGTTACAATCCGGGCGAATATACGGCCCAAGAGGTACTGACCCGCGGCGAAGCCGATGCCGCACTGATCGTGGCCGCCGATCCTTTCGAGACGTTCAGCCGCGATGCCTGCCGGTCGTTGCGGTCGATTCCTTCTATCTATGTCGGCCCGCCGGACACAGCCGCCGCCCGCGATGCCACCGTCGCCTTTGCAACAGCCACTTACGGCATCCACACAGCCGGCACGGTCTATCGCATGGACGACGTTCCTTTGCGCTTGCGGCCCGCGCTAACCAGCCGCTATCCCAGCGACTACGACGTGCTTGCACAGATCGAGCGGCGGATCTTGCAGCGCCAGAAAAGCGGCCGGGGCGAATGAGCGACGTCGTCAACGTGGCCGCCCGACTCGCCCGCCAGGCACAGGCCAGGCCCGACGCCACGGCGGTCATCGAAGCGGCTGGTTGCGATCGGTCCGGCAAACGACGATACCATCGTCTGACGTTTCGCGAGCTCGACCAAGACAGCGATCGCATTGCCCGTGGACTGCGTCGGCTCGGCGTGACGCCGGGCACGCGACTGGCGTTGCTGGTCAAGCCGGGCATCGACTTTGTCTGGTTGGTCTTCGCACTGCTCAAAGCCGGCGCCGTTACTATTTTGATCGATCCGGGCATGGGCCGCGGCAATCTCATCGGCTGCCTGGAAGCGGTCGCTCCCGAAGGATTCGTCGCCATCTCGCCTGTGCAGGCGGTGCGAATACTGTTTCGGCGGCGTTTCCGCCGCGCTCGTTTTAATGTAACCGTGGGACGGCGCTGGTTTTGGGGCGGAGCGACGCTCGCTCAGCTTCGCGCGACGGAATGGAGCGGCCCGGAACTGGCGCCGACCAAGGCCGACGATCCGGCGGCAATCATCTTCACTACCGGCAGCACCGGCCCGCCCAAGGGCGTGCTTTATCGTCATGGGAACTTCGACCGCCAGGTCGAGGAGATTCGCGACTTTTACGACATTCAGCCCGGCGAAGTCGATCTGGCCTGCTTCCCGCTGTTCGGGCTGTTCAACTGCGCGATGGGGGTGACGACGGTCGTGCCCGACATGGACGCTTCACGCCCGGCGACGGCCGACCCGGCGAAGCTCGTGGCCGCCATCACGGATTGCGGAGTCAGCCAATCGTTCGCCTCGCCCGCCGTCTGGAACCGCGTTGGTCCCTATTGTGCCACGCACGGCCTGACGCTGCCGACGCTGCGGCGGGTGATGTCGGCTGGCGCTCCGGTGCCGCCCTACGTGCTGGAGCGAATGAAGTCGTGCATCGCCGCGGATGGCGAAATGCACACGCCTTATGGAGCGACGGAGGCGTTGCCCGTGGCGTCGATCTCGGCCAGTGAAGTGCTGTCGGAGACGGCCGAGCGGACGCGCCAAGGCGCTGGCACGTGCGTGGGTCGGCGTTTTCCGGGCATCGAATGGAAGGTGATCGAAACTGTGGACGGGCCGATTTCGACACTGGCCGAGGCGAAAGAACTGCCGACCGGCCGGATTGGCGAGCTGATCGTTCGTGGGCCGGTGGTCACGCAAGAGTATGTGACGCGCACCGAGTGGAACGCCTTGGCGAAGATCATCGACGGCGAAACGTTCTGGCACCGCATGGGCGACGTCGGCTATTTGGACGATCGCGACCGCTTCTGGTATTGCGGCCGGCTGTCGCACCGCGTGTTGACGGCCGGAGGGCCGATGTACACCGAGCCGTGCGAGGCGATCTTCAATCATCATCCGGCTGTCTATCGTTCGGCGCTCGTGGGACTGGGCACGAAAGGGCAGCAGCAGCCGGTGATCGTCGTCGAGCCGCTGGTCGAGCGGCTGCCGTTGACACTTTCCGACCGCCATGCATTGCTCGCTGAAATGCGTGAAGTGGCCAAGTCGAACCCGCTCACCGCGGCGATCGACGAGGTGCTGATTCATCCCTCGTTTCCGGTCGATATTCGGCACAACGCCAAGATCTTCCGCGAGAAGCTGGCCGTTTGGGCCAAGAAGGAACTTTCGTAATAAAGGCAGAAGGCAGAAGGATGAAGGCAGAAAAAGATTCTCTGCCTTCTGCCTTTCCAGCCTGCCCTGGGCGAGCGGCACACCGGTCGGTATGCTGTGGCATTAACGCTGTCCGGTTTTGCACTCCTGTGTTCTTACTCGAACCACCACGCACGCAATACGATGTCAACTTCGCGCTGGCCGGCGTGCCGGTGCGCGTGCATCCGCTGTTTTGGCTGGTCACGTTGCTCTTGGGTATGTCGCACGACGCCAAGCCGGTCGAGGTGCTGCTGTGGGTGGCGGCCGTCTTCGTTTCGATCCTCGTCCATGAGTTCGGACACGCGGTCATGATCCGCTATTATGGCTGGCGGCCGCGGATTATTCTTCATTCGCTCGGTGGGCTGGCAGCCTACGAGCCAACCTACCACCGCACCTGGCCGCAGGTCGCCATCTCGTTCGCCGGTCCCGCGGCCGGCTTCTTGTTGGCCGCGCTAGTGGCGTTGGCCATTCGCCTGGCGGGGCACGAAGTGCAACTCGATTGGAAAGATCCGTTTCCCCTGCCCATACGGTTTGAATTCTTCCATGCGACGAATCTCAACCGGTTCATCATCGACCTGTTCTTCGTAAACATCCTCTGGGGCTGCATCAACCTGCTGCCGATCTATCCGCTCGACGGCGGGCAAATCTCGCAAGAGGTGTTGAATCACTACAACCCAGCCAACGGAACGCGGCAATCGTTGATGCTGTCGATTTTCACCGCCGTGGGCATGGGCGTGGTGATGCTGGCCAAGCTCGAAGATTATTGGCTGGCGCTCCTCTTCGGATTGTTCGCCTACACGAACTATCAGGCGCTGCAGCAATATGACGACCGGTTCGGCGGACGCGGCTGGTAATAGGGGAGTGGATGGTGTGACCGCCAGCGAAGTGCCCCAGCGTCGCGTGGTGTTGCTGGGCGCCAGCAACGTCACTCGCAGCATTGCCACCGTCGTCGACACGGCCTGCCGCGCTTGGGGCCGGCCGCTCGACCTGCTGGCCGCCGTGGGCCACGGGCGGTCCTACGGTCTGCGCAGCAGGGTGCTGGTGCGGTCGCTCCCTGGCATCCTTGAATGCGGGCTGTGGCCGGCACTGGCCGCGCGGCCCGCCGCCCCGACTGCCGCGTTGATCACGGACATCGGCAACGATCTTTTCTACGGCGCCTCGCCGCAGATGATTGCCGGTTGGGTCGACGAGTGCTGCCGGCGACTCGCGGCCACCGGTGCCCGGCTGGTGATGACGCGGCTTCCCGTGTGCAACGTCGGCCGCGTGAAAGAGTGGCAGTTCGCGGTATTTCGCGCGATGTCGTATCCCGGCTGTCGCGCGACGCTGGCCGAGATAACTCGCAGCGCTCAAGAACTCGACGAGCGGCTGACGGAAGTTGCCGGCCGCCACGACTGTCGGTTGATCGAGCCGGAATCCCACTGGTATGGGCTTGACCCGGTTCACATCAGACCCTTTCAATCGCGCCGGGCGTGGCAATCCATTCTGGGCGGCTGGAACGAAACTCTGCCGGAAGACGCGGCAAGCAGTTCGCTACGTCGCTGGATCTATCTGAACGCGCGCATCCCCGAACGGCGATGGCTGTTCGGCCGCCAGCAGGGCCGCCCCCAGCCGAGCGGACGGTTGCCCGACGGCACCGTCGTCTCGCTATTTTAGGCAACCACCCGCCTGAACAACAGAAACAGAATGGCGATGCCCCGGTAGTGCCACCACTCCCGGCGCGCCGGGACTGGCCGGCCGCGCGTATTGCAAGGGCCGGATCGATCTCGGCTCCCGGCGCGCCGGGACCCCAGCCACCGACGATTGCGTGCAGCATAACAACTTGGCGGGTGGTTGATTTTAGGAGACTGGCCCCGCCTTTGCTGGGGGAATCGCTGGGTTTTTGCCTATTCATAGCGCGCAAATCGCGCAGCCCCCTGAAACTCGCGGCGAATTCGTGGTATCCTAAAGCGATCCGATCGGCGGACGGAATGTCAACCAGCATCAAGCACAGTGCAGAATCTGGTCACAGTGGACATGGTTTGTCCAGCTCCCGCGAATTCTCTATGAACGCCAAGTTTGTCCTGCGCATGACCGCACCGATGATTGGGGTCAGCATGTTGCTGCTCGCCATCGGAGTAGTGTCGGCCTGGTATGTCCATCGGCTGCAAAAGGAGAACTCGGATCTGTTGGCCCACGACGTGGCCGGCATGCTCACCGCGGAGGACCTGGAAATCAAGATGCGGGAGGTCCGCAGCAAGCTGAACCGCTATCTTCGAGGCGACGCCAGCCAACTGGACGACATTCCTGAACTACGGAAAAGCACTGAACGACTGCTGGTTTCGGCCAAAGCCTCGGCCCGTGCCGAAGGCGAGCTCGATTACATCGCGAAGGTCGAGCAGGGATGCCACGAGTTCTTCGCCGCGGTGGAGCGTGCCCGACACAGTGGCTCCCCCAATGAGCAATTCGCTGAGTTTCTCTGGGACTCACGCATGGACCACGATATCTTCGAGCCGTCGCGGGAGTATATCGACTATCACCGCCAAATTGTGGAGCGCACCAGCGACCAAAGCCAGATGATGGCCGACCGCATGGGTTTGGGATTGCTGCTCTTGGGCATCTGCGGCTCGGCGGCCGGTTTGCTGGCCGGTTTCGGCATCGCCCGCGGCATCAACCGCTTCATCGTGCAACTCAGCGTGCCGGTACACGGGGCCGCCGGCAAACTGAACGAGGTGGTGGGACCCATCACCCTGTCGGCGACGGCCAGTTTCGAAGAGTTGGAAAGCGCGCTGAAAGACATGGCCGACCATATCGGAATGGTGGTCGAACGCTTGGAGCAGCGTGAACGCGAGGTCTTGCGGAGCGAGCAGTTGGCGGCCGTGGGACAGTTGGCGGCCGGCGTCGCTCACGAGCTGCGGAATCCCTTGATGGCCATCAAGATTCTCGTCCAGTCGGCCGGCGAGCGCGGAGACGGAGGGCTGCGCGGCCGCGATCTGGCGGTCGTCGAGGAGGAGATTGGCCGCTTGGAAACCTCGATCCAGTCCCTGCTCGATTTTGCCCGGCCGCCCAAGCCCGAGAAGGTCGCTCTCGATCTCGGGCACCTGATACGCCAGACCTTCGAGCTGGTGTCGGCACGGGCGGAGCAGCAGCACGTTTCGCTGGTCAGCCATTTGCCCGAAATACCGGCCATGGTTGAAGCCGATGGCGGGCAAATTCGCCAGGTGCTGCTGAACCTGCTGCTGAACGCGCTGGACGCTTTACCGGAGGGAGGGGTGGTGGAGGTCGACGTCGTCGGCCGGCGCCGCTGGCGGCCCGTGGCAGCCGGTGGAGTGGAGCCCGAACAAGCGGCGGTGACGGCCGCCGCCGGGGTGGAGCGTCCGCTGCTGGGGCAGTCGCCGTGGGAAGCGTTCGCGAGCGCCCTTGATACGATGGCCACCGATCGCGCCGAGCACGGATTTGTGATCAAAGTCACCGATAACGGTTGCGGCCTGCCGGCCGACCTTGGCAACCGAATTTTCGAGCCGTTCATCAGCACCAAGGAAACCGGCACAGGACTCGGTCTGCCGATCTGCCGCCGCATCGTGGAAGACCACGGCGGCGTGATCGACGCCGGCAACATGCCCGGCGGCGGCGCCGAGTTCGATATTTGGCTGCCGCGGGCCGGCGAGCGCGACTTCGCCGAATCCGCGGCCGCGAGCGTTGTTTCTTCCATCTCTGTCGACGCCCTGGGGCCGCAGCATGCCGCGCTTGCTCGTAATCGATGACGAGCCGAACGTTCTCTATTCACTGCAGAAGAGCCTGACCAGCTCGACTCTGGAGGTGCTGACGGCCAAGACGGGCAAGGAAGGCGTCGATCGCGTGGTCGATTCGCTTCCGGACGCGGTGATTGTCGACGTGCGGCTGCCTGACATGTCGGGCCTCGACGCCTACGACCGCATCCGCCAGATCGACCCGCGGTTGCCGGTGATCGTGATTACGGCCTTCGCCAAGACGGAGACCGCCATTGAGGCCATGCGCCGCGGCGCGTTCGAGTATCTGCTCAAGCCGGTCGATTTTCGGCGGCTGCGCGAGGTGGTGGCCAAGGCGCTGGAAGTCAGCCATCTCAGCCACGTGCCGGCGGTGATCAGCGAAGAGGAGCCGACCGATTCGCCGGCCGACCGCATCGTGGGGAACTCGCCGGCGATGCAAGAAGTCTATAAAGCCATCGGTCGCGTTGCGCCGCAGAACGTGACCGTTTTAATCGTGGGCGAAAGCGGCACCGGCAAGGAGCTGGTGGCCCGCTCCATTTATCACTACAGCCGCCGCAGCCAAGGCCCGTTCCTGGCCATCAACTGTGCCGCGATCCCCGAAAACTTGCTGGAAAGCGAACTGTTCGGCCACGAGCGGGGGGCCTTCACCGGCGCCGACCAGCGGCGGATCGGCAAGTTCGAGCAGGTCAGCGGCGGCACGATCTTTCTCGACGAAATCGGCGACATGAGCAGCGCCACGCAGGCCAAGGTGCTGCGGCTGCTGCAAGAACAGCGCTTCGAGCGGGTGGGCGCCAACGACACCATTCAGATCGACGTTCGCGTGATCGCGGCCACCAACAAGAACCTGACGGACCTGGTCGAACAGGGCCGTTTTCGCCAAGATCTCTTTTATCGCTTGAACGGCTTCACGCTCGCGTTGCCGTCGCTGCGCGATCGGCGCGAAGACATTCCGCTGTTGATCGAACACTTCTTGCGGCTGTTCAACCGCGAACTGGGCAAGAACGTCCGCTCCATCACGGCCGATGCGCGGCGCCTGCTGGAAACGCACGATTGGCCGGGCAACGTGCGCGAGCTGCAAAGCGCCCTCAAGTTCGCCCTGCTGCATGCCACCGGCGAGGTGCTGACGCCCGACTGCCTGCCGGAAGTGTGCCGTCCGGCGGCCGCGGAATTGGCCGCGCCCGGCGCCGGCGCGCTCGACGTGGGACGCTACACGCGCCAGTTGCTCGAACTGAACGAGCCGCACATCTATCGGTTGGTTTCCGCGGCGGTCGACCACGTCGTGCTCGACGAAGTGTTGCGGCACGTGAAAGGCAACCAGCTCCAGGCCGCGGAATTGCTCGGCATCTCGCGCACCACGTTGCGGGCAAAGCTGCGCACGCTGGGGCTGGCCGTCGAAAAGTGGCTCGCCGACGGGAACGGGGCGTGAGGCATCAGGCGTCAGGCGTCAGGCATCAGGCATCAGGCGTCAGGCGGTCCTGAACCCTGAACCCTGAACCCTGAACCCTGAACCCTGATACCTCACGCCTCACTTACTCGGGGCTCTCACCCAACCGGACCCGCACCTCCACCGGCTTTCCGCCGCGGAGAACGGTCAGTTGCACTTCGTCGCCGGGATGGTGCCGGTTTTCGATCTCCGTCAAAAACTCGTCGGCCGTCGTCACCTGGACTCCGTCGACCGCCACGATGGTGTCGGCCGTGCTGCGGTCCATGCGGTACTCCATGAACGGCCCGCGCTGCCGCCGATAGACGCGCGGTCCTTGCAGTCCGGCTTTCTCCGCCGGCCCCTTCGGCACCAGCTCTGCGATCAACAGCCCGTGCTCGGTTTCATAAACTTTGGCGATTCCCACGTCGGGACGGATCACGCGCCCCTTCTCGATGAGCTGCGGCACGATGCGCGAGATGTTGCTGACGGGTATGGCGAAACCGACGCCCGTGTTTTGCCCGGTGCGGCTGGCGATGGCCGTCGTCATGCCGATCAGCCGCCCGCGGCTGTCGAGCAGCGGCCCGCCGGAATTGCCGGGATTGATGGCGGCGTCGGTCTGGATGATCGATTTCAGCGTGCGGCCTTCGCGGCCGGGGATGCTGCGGTTGAGGCTCGAAATGATGCCGGTGGTGAGCGTTCGCTCCAGCCCGAACGGATTGCCGATGGCGAACACGCGTTGCCCGACCTTCAAATGCGACGAATCGCCGAAGGGAACCGGAAACAGCAGTTCTTGCGGGGCCTCGATGCTGAGCACGGCCACGTCGCTGGCCGCGTCCTGGCCCACGAGCTTGGCGGCATGAGCGCTGCCGTCGAAGAGCGTGACCTCGATCTGCCGCGCCTCTTCGATGACGTGGAAGTTGGTCAGAATATGGCCCGCCTTATCGAGCACCGAGCCGGAGCCGGCCCCTTCGGTGGGCACCTCGAACATAAAAAAATCTCCCTCGCGGACGCCCTTCGTGTTGATGTTCACCACCGAGCGGTTCACTTGCTCATAGACCGAGATGTTGACGCGCTCTTCGGGCGTAAACGCTTCGCCGCTGGGCTGCTGAGGGACGGGCTTCGGCGTCTCTTGCGTTTCGGCGGGCGCCGGTGCGGCAGGTTGCACGTCGGGCGGCGGCGCGGCAGGTTGCACCACGGGCGGCGCGGCGGCGGGTTTCTCTTCGGCCGGCAGGGGCGGCGCTTGGTGCAGGAACGCCGCCGCGACCACGGCACCCAGAGCGAACATCGTGATACAGAGCAGGGCTTGTTTCATGGCCACCATGATACCGATTGCACGCATGCCGCCATACTGCTTATGGCGTGTGACGCCGAAACAACCGGCACACCTGTGCCATTCGCTGTCGGCAGCGTTCGCCTAACGCCCCTGGTTTGCTTGCTCCGATAACACGATGCAGTCGGAATACCAGGAGGGGATGATGAGGCGTTCACGGCGGACTTTGTGGTTGTTGCTGGCGGTAATGGCAATGTCGCTGGGCGTCGTCCAGTTGACGACGCAATCTGGGGCTCCGACGTCCAGCCGGCCGCGTCCGGTGGCAGCGGCAGAGCCCGATCCAGGCGAATCCAGACCGGTCAAGCGGCGCGACGGCCGGCCGACGCCCAGGCATGTCGAACGGGGCCGCTTCCGGCAAAAAAAATCCGCGGCGATCTGGAACAGCCTGTCCCACGCTCGGCGAACGGTCGTTGGGTTTGGCCGGTCGCAACTTGCCTCGCTCTCGGAGAGGCTGGCCGGGGGTTTTACGCCCGCTTTACGGCAGCCGGTTGCTGTAAGAAGCTCCTCGTTGGACTCAAGCGAGCGATCGCATGCCGCGGCCATTACGCTGATTGTGGAGTTGCCACAAAGCGCCGCGAGCGAGTCGATGACCTACCGGGCAGGCTGGAGCGGCTGCGACGCCTATGCGTTTGGCTGCGACCACCTGGGCCGGCCTCTCAGCGAGGATGGCATTGGCCGACCGGCACCTATGCACCGCGCTATCGTCGGTAAACTGGCGCGGCTTGTCGACATGGCTGCCCGTTTCGCCGACCTGGCAACGGCGCTGCTCGACGGCGGCGGCGTCAAAGTGGCAGGCACACTCCGTGTGCCGTAGCCGCCAGTCGAGCGAACCGAACTATTGGCTTGGGCGAGGCGATCCAGAGCCAGCGCCCCACGGCAAGTGTCCCAATTTCACGTCGCGCAGCGCGCTGCGCGTCGTGTGGAGGGCCTCCCAACTCGGCTATGACTGTGCGCAGCGCGCTGCGCGTCGGCACACCGGCCGCTCGACTCCGCCTTACCCAGCCTGGCCGACTGGCGCAGCGCGCTGCGCGTCAACACCCCATATAGGTTACGTCGCTCCATTTTCTAAAGCCTTCATAGACTGGGTCGACTCGCCCGTTCATCGCCTCCCCGGCTCGGACCGATTAGAATGGAGAAGTCGAAGGGAGCTTGGATCATGGCAGAAGCGGCGGTCGAACTCAGTGGTTGGGAAAGGGCGCTTATGGCGGCCGAAAAAGTCAAGGAGCGGCTGAGCAGGGCAACTCGCGCGCTGGACGCCGCCGGCGTACCTTATGCCGTCGCCGGTGGCA
>DATLUO010000235.1 GCA_035533075.1 Pirellulales bacterium
GTCACGTTGGCGCTCTCGACCGGCTTGTTGAGATAAGCGAACAGGTCGGCGATCTCGTCCAACGTGAGCGAGTTCAGCAGCCCTTCGGGCATGGCCGACTTCTTGCTCGGCGCGCTCTCGCTGATGTCGACTTCGTCGATCGTCACCTTTTCGCCGTTCGATTGCAGGACCGTCACCGCGCCGTCGCGCACCGCTGCCGCCAGGCCGGTGTAGGTCATGCCGTCGTTGGTCACGATCGTCTTGCTGGCGTACTGGTCGGAAATCACCTGCGAGGGAAAGAGAATCGATTCCAGAATCTCCTTCCGCTGAAAACGTTGGCTGAGCTTGGAGAGATCCGGCCCGACGCCCTCGCCGCGCCCGCCAAAGCGGTGACACTTGGCACACTGCGCCTTCTGAAATACCTTGGCCCCGTTGCCGGCGTCGCCCGACAGCCCTTCGGCGCTGGTCAGGTAGCCGACCAGCTCCTGGTAGCTCCATTGCGTGCCCGGCGCTTCTTCGGGCAGCCGCGCGGGGGTCTGGTCGGGATACTTCTCTTCGAACCAGGCCTGCCAGGCCGCCAGCGCGGCGTCCCACGAGTCGCCCGGCTGCGAGACGTCGCTGCCGGTCCACTTGCCCAACAGCTTGACGGCGACCGGGCCGCCGTTTTCGCCCAGCCGCAAGCCGCACAGGATCACCTGCCGCAACGGCTCGGGGTCGTCGGTGACGCGATTGGCCGCAATGAGCTGATTGAGCACTTCTTGAGCGGCCACGCCTTCGACGATCGACAGCGACCGCAGCAGGTAGGGCCAGTTCTCGCCGGTGGGCGACTGGGCCAGCCCCATCGCCAGGTCTTCGCGACGCTCCGGCCGCTCGTCGTATTGACGCCGCAGATGGGCCATGGCCCGCGGGTCGCGGCTGCGGGCCAGCACCGCCACGATCGCGGTGCCCAGCCGCTTTGCCGACGGCGAATCGAGTTCGAGCAGCTTTTCGTCGAGCGCCATCAGCTCGCCGATCGTTTCTTCGCCCGGATCTTCGGGCAACGCGGCCAGCGCCCAAACGGCATGGTGCGGAAAGCGCGTGGCCTGAGCGATGACCGCGGCTTTCTCCTCATCGGAAAAATCGGCCACGAAATCGCGGGCAAAGTTGTCGATGTAGCCGGCGAAGCTGTGGCCGCCTTCGACCGCGTGGGCCTCTTCGTAGAACTCCAGCAGCTTCAGCTTTTGCTCGCTCGTCCAGCCATGTTTGAAAAACCGGGCGTAGGCGGCCAAGTATACGCGCTCTTCGATCGGCAGGTTGCGTTTCAGCTCCGACATCAGCCGGGGCACGACGCTGTCTTCCTGCAAATGAACCAGCAGCCGCAGCAGCTCGCGGTTGATGCGTTGCTCGCGGTCGAGCGGCTCGCGGGCCGGGAACTCGTCGGCGAGTTGCCGGCAGAGGTCGGGCACGTTGTCGCGGCGCAGGTGGCCGCGGTCAAGGCCAAGCTGCATCACCCGCAGCAGACCCACAAAATCGGGATCGCTCACGTCGCCGTGCATGAAGTCGGCGGCCCGCGTCAACACCGCGTCGAGCACCTCGTCGGGCGGTTGCACGGCCAACAAGGCCGGTGCCCCGTGCAAGAAGGCCGTCAAGTTCTGAGCCTCGACGACATGCTGTTGCCATTGTTCGATCGGCAATTGCTGCAAGGCCCGCGCGGCAGACCAGGCCACCGAGCGATTGCCGTCGGCCAGCAGCCGGGCCAGCCCGTCGGCCGACGGATGGTAGCCGCCGCGCACCAGCGATTCGCAGGCGATGCGGCGCACGCGCGGCTCGGCGTCGCCCAAAAGTTCCGCCAGACGGGCCCCGGTCGATTCGTCGGTGTGAATGCCCATCAGGTAGGCCGCCTTGGCCCGCAGCTCGGCTTGCGAATCCTTCGACAGCGATGCGAGCAGCGTCGTCGTCGGGAAGGGGCCGACCAACTGCATCAGGTCCAGCGCTCGGGCGCGATCGGCCAGCGAGTAGCGGGGCGATTCGGCGACGGCGACCAAGTGCCGGTCCCATTCGTCGCCGAGCTTCTGCTGCACGGTGGCAATCTTCTGCCGTGCCCAGGCGCTTTGCAACTGCGGCTGGCGGATGGCTTCCATGATGCCGGTCAGCTTGGGCTGGAGCGGAACGCGGCCGGTCCAGACGATGCGATAGACGCCGCCTTCCGTCCCGCGGCCGCCCGTGCAGAAATAGAGCCAGCCCTCGGGTCCGACCGCCAGGTCGGTGGCGTTGAGCGGATGGCCTTCGAGAAAGACTTCGCTCTTGCCGGTGTAGGAACCTTCGCCGGGCGTGGTGCGGACGGCGAGAATGCGGCCTTGCGACCAATCGCAGGCGAACAGCGCGTTGTGGTAGCGGGCCGGATACTGATGGTGATTGTAAAACGCGATTCCAGCCGGCGAGCCGCGCCCGGTGTCGACCACCGGACCGAGACTATCGACATAATAATCCGGCCACTTGGCCCAGCCGCTGCGCCAGCCGAACTCGGCGCCGGCGATCACGTGATTCACTCGCGTGGGACGATACCAGGGCAGGCCGACGTCCCACTCCATGTCCGCATCGTAGGTGAACAGCTCGCCCTCGCGATTGAAGGCGATGTCGTAGGGGTTGCGCAGGCCGCCGGCGAAGATCTGCACGAAGCTGCCGTCGATATTGGTGCGCAGCACGGCGCCGCCTGGGGCCTTGACGCCGGTCGCGTGCCCGTTGGCGTCTTCGTAACGGGGCTGCACCAGGTCGCCTTCGTAGTAGTGATGATAGGGACTGTTCGGCTCGTATTCGGTCTTGGGCGTGGCGTGGTTGCCGATGACGAGATAGATCAGGCCGTCGGGTCCCAACACCGGCGAGTGGGCGCCGTGCTCGACGACCGACTGCTTGAAACCGACGAGCAGCTTCACGTCGTCGATGGCGCCGTCCTGGTCTTCGTCGGTCAGCCGATAGAAGCCGCTGCCCTGCGGTCCCTCGCCGACGACAAACACCTGGCCGTTGAGCGCCAGAATCCCGTGGCTGCTCTTCACCTTCTCGCAATAAGTCGTGACCGTCTCCACCAGCCCGTCGTCGTCTTTGTCGACGATCAGCAACAGCGGGCCGCCTTCGCGCGAGGCGATGATTTCGCCCCATTCGTTGAAGGTCATGGCGATCAGCGAACCGGCCTCGTCGGGGCCTATGACGGATTCGACGCGAAAATCGGCGCCCAACAGAAAGCGGCCGACCGCCCCGTTATCGACCGCGACCTGGCCGGCCCAGGGAGCGGCGGTGCCGAACGGCCCGAAGCCGCGGGCGGGCACCCAGCGCACGTCGTTGAAATCGATCCGCTCCCAGCCGCGCACTTTTTTGAGGCTGGTTTTCCAGGTCGTATCGGACAACAGCCGTTGTTCGACGCCGCCGGGCGCCAGCAGCTTGAGGCGCACGGTCAGGCCCGCCGACGGGCCTTTCTTGTTGACCGCCTCGACGGCCACCACGTTGCGCCCGGCGACCAACTGTTCGCTGATATCGTAGACCTTCATCAGCCGCCAATCGGCCCCCTGGCTGAAGTGCCGGCCGTTGACGAACAGCTCATACTGGTCGTCGCAGGCGATCTCCAGCGTGCCCTGATAGCCCTCGCTCAGCGTGAACGTTTTTCGGAAATAGCAAGGCCCGGCCGGCACCGCGTCTTTGGCATGAGCGGGCGACCAGATCCAGTTCGCTTCGGCGTTCTTGGCCGGCGGCGCGGCGAAGGCCCGTGTGGAAAATGCCGCAACGAAGATCAGCGTGGTACACAGCCGGACGACGGCACGCACGCGGGCAAGCACATCCATGTTTCCGCTCGCGATAGGGGGACGATGACTGAAAATTGAGCCATAAGGTAGCGAGATTGGCGGGTCGGGGCAACGCGAGCTTGGCGGGCGTCGCAAATACTGTTGTGCCAAGGCCTTAGCCCAGGTCGTAACTGCGCCTTCACTCCCCGATCGTCATCGAGCGAAGGGTCGGCGACCTCAATCACGAGGAAGACTTGGTCGGCGCCGCGGGAGTCAGTGTCTGCCACTGGCTTCGCGATCCACGACATATCCGGCTGCGGAGAAATCGCCTGTTCGGGAAGACGAATTGGGCTTTGAATCTGAACGGTCACCTTCGCCCGAAAGTCGGCGGTGCTCTGCGCCATAACCCAGTCGTTCGTCAGGACGTTGACCGCATCACGATGGGGATCGCCGATCGGGCTCATTTCACGCAGCTCACCGTAGAACGCCCAACGCCTTAAGACATGGTGGGCCGGCGCTCGCAAGCTCGCTGGTCCCACCCTACATACCAAGCGGAGTTGCCGTTCATTCCCACGACTGATAGAGCGGCAGATGGCGGTAATAGACCTCCAGCATCAACAGGCGAAGCGACGTGGCGTAGAGGCGTCCGCCCGATTGCTCCCACCCGTCGTGCGGATCCCAGGTGCCGGCCGTGTGCCCCTCCTTGATCTGCGACGATACGAGCAGGTCGCGGAGCCGCTCGTTCCAGGCCGTCCAATGGTCGCCTTGCAGGTGATACATCACCTGCGTGGCGTAGTACCAATAGTAGCTCGTCTCCTGGCCGGCCTGCGGCAGACGGTCGAGCAGGAACTTCGCGCCGGCCAAAAGCGCCGGGTCGTTGCGGCGGATGCCCAAAAACTGCCGGCAGAGGAGCCCTTCGGCCGTCATCGCCGGGCTGGATCCGGGGCCTTGGTAGCCGAAGGTGCCCAACGCCTGCCCCGTGCCGGCCGACGCGTCGAGCCACTTGCTCGCCAGATCGAGCGCGGCCTTGGGAACGGTCAGCCCGGCCATCTCGCCGCTCTTCAAGGCCATGACCTGCCAGCCGACGACCGACGTGTCGCCCGCCTCGCCCGGCTGATAACGCCAGCCGCCGGTGCCGGCATGCTGCGCGGCGACGATGAAATCGAGCGCCCGCTGGGCCGGCCCGCGCAGCCGTTCGTCCTGGCTCATGCCGTAGGCTTCGCAGAGCGCAATGGCGGCAATGCCGTGGCTATACATGAAAGCGTTCGAGGCCCCGTCGACAAACAGGTTGCCATCGGGCTTTTGCCGGCCGATGAGCCACTCCACCGCCCGCGCGACGGTGGGCCGATAGTCGCCCGCAAGCTGCGTGTGCCCGGCGGCCAGAAACGGCAGCAGCCCAAGACCGGTGGCCGCGGCGTCGCTGACGGTGTTGCCCGCTCCACTCGTGGCGGGCAGTTTCTTTTCCGGCGGATCGAGCTGGTGCAGGCTCCAATGGCCGTCGGTGTGCTGGTGCTCGGCCAGCCAGACGAGACCGCGCTTGACCGCCTCTTCGGTCTGCTGGTTGCCGCCCACCAGGTCGATGAACTCGCGCCGCGTGTCGCCCTGCCGCAGGGCAAACATGGCCCGCATGCCGACGTTGTCATCGGCAACCGCCACCGGCATGGCACGGGCGGCGGCACGCTGTAACTGCGTGGCCAACGGGCTGAGCGAAGGCGGCGCCTCGACGGCCTGCTCGGCCAACGTTCCCACGACCGTCCCCTTCTTGCCCGCCAGCCGCGGGCCGCCGGCTTCGAGCATTTCGTCGATCGGCCGCGGCACGCTCGGCGGCGCCGCTGGCGACATGACCGTGGCTGGAGCAATGGCCTTTTCCGGCGTCGCATCGACTCGCGTCAGGTTCGGCGGTGGTTCATCCGGCAGTTTCGCCGGCAGCTTTGCCAGAGCGACTTCGCGCGGCACGTCGATCTTCGCTGGCTGTGTGGATTGCGGCTCGGCCGGCACCGACTTGATTTGCCGGATCGTGACTGCCACGCGCGTCGATGCTGGCATGGCCTCGTCGGCTGACAGCTTTGGAGGCGCGATGACAGTAACTGCCGAAATGACTTCGGGCCGCTCGCGTTCCAGCACCTGCTTTTCCGCTGCCTTTTCGACCGTCGCGAGTGGGACGACTTCCGGATCGAGCTGCGCTGCCGACAGCATCGTATCGGCGCGGCGCGGCGGCAGCGCGACGACCGAAGCCGAGCCGTCTGTGGGCTCGGCGTACGCGGGCTGCGTCGCGACCGGCCCCTTCACCGGCCCCGGCAGTGGTTGCTCCGTCGCCGGCGCATCGCGGATCGTCATCAGGGCAGACGCGGCGCGCTCGAGCTCGACCTGCTTTTGAATTGCTTGCTCCTGGGGCGATGCGACCTTCGGCGGCGGCCCGGCCACTTGGGGATCGATTTGTGCCACCCGCACCGTCGCTTCAAGACGGCGCTCGACCTCCGCCGCCGCGTTCGACGCGGCTCTTGGAGGCGGCACAAAAATGACGCGGTCGGCGGGCAGGCGCCGCGCCAACTCGACGGGCAGCGTCGGCGCCGGCGTGTCGGCGTGTAGCGGGATATTCGTTGGCGCCGTCACCCGGCGTTCCACCGGCGGCACGAAGGTCGCCTCCACGCTCTTGAGATCGGCCACCTTCTCATAGACTTGCTCGCCGGGCAAGTGCGATTGGTGCAGGTTGTCGTCGAATAGTTCCGCTGCGCTGGTGACGCGAATCTCTTCGATCCGCTTCACGATCTCCTGGCTGAGAGGCACCAGAAACATCAGCCACAACACGACCGCGTGCAACAGCAGACTGGCGGCCAGGAAACGGGCCATCGACGCCCGCCGCCGCACCCAGCCGGCCGAGAAGTAGACGACCGCGATCAGGGCCACCAGTGCGGCGGTCGCCAACAGCGCTTTCCACCACACGGCCCGCAGCGCTTGCCAGCGGCTGGTGTCCCAGACGGCAATCCGTTCGACTTCGGCCAGGCGGCTTTGATAGATCGAGGCCGAGCGGCCTTCGCTTCTGGCGAACGTGACGCGCAGCCCGTCAGGCGAAACCGCCGGATCGGTTTCATCCGCCACCGTGTTGATGCCCTGCCCCAGGCTCTCGACAGCGGCAGCATCGTCGTGCAATCGCAGGCGATAAAGATCGAAGTCTTTCTCGCCGCGGCGGTGCTGACGGTCGGAGCTGAAGTAGAGCACCGCACCGTCTTCGGCCAGGCACGGCGAGCGTTCGTTGACGGGCGAATTTGCCCGGACGAGCGGGGCGGCTTCGGACCATGCTCGATTGCTGGCTGTTCGGCGAGCGACGAACAGATCGGTCGTTGCTGTTTGCGTCCCGCGGTCGGAGGCGAAGTAAAGCTGCCGGCCGTCGGCGGCCAGCGCCGGATCGTATTCATTGGCCGGCGTGTTGACGGCATCACCCAGGTTCTTGGGCACGCCCCAGCCGGATGCCCGTCGCTGGGAGACGTAGATATCGAACCCACCCTTGCCGCCGCGGCGGTTCGAGGCCAGATAAAGCTGCTTGCCATCGGCACTGACGGCCACACCGTTTTCGTCCCACGGCGTATTGAGTTCGGTGACGGCCGCGGCCGGTTGCCAGCGGCCGTTCTGCCAATGCGAGCGGTAGATGTCGGCATCGCCCTCCGCTCGCCGCACGGTGAGGTAGAGCGTCGCTCCATCGTCGGCCAGGCTGGGATGGCTGACCTCGTCGGGCGGACTGCGCGGCGGCAGCAAGTCGCTGAGCGCTTCGCCTGGCTGCCAGGCGAACAGCCGCATGGGTGCGGCGTCATCGAGCAGCCAGCGCTCTCGGCCGTCGAGCGTGACCAGCGCGTCGGTCCTTCGCGGCCGCGCCCAAATCGCCAGCGCGATCACCGCCCCGCAGGCGAGCCACAGCGGCCAGTGGCGAAGTCGAGGGCGAGGCATTTTTCAGGGCCGGGGTTGAGAGATCCATTGGTGGCTGGCTCAGAGCCTGGGCCGCCATCGTTGCATAAAGAATACTCTTAGCGAAGCGATTCCGGCTATATGGAGCAGCGTCACGAGAGCCAGGCATGCCGGCCTACCGTGATCGGCGGATCCAACGCGGGCGGTGGCCCACCTCTTGACCCGCCGCGCGCGGCGGCATCTATTAACACACGTTGATGCGTTGACGCACGAAGCACAGACCATCGGAGACATGAATGCGAACATCGGGTGCGAAACTCAGCCGGCGGGAACTGATTGAAGTCGGCTTCTCGTCCGCGTTGGGAGCGGGAATCGCCGCCTTGCCGCGGCAGCCCGTGGGAGCCGCGGAGTTGCCTCGCGCCAAGTCGGTACTGTTTCTGTTCCTGTTCGGCGGCCCGAGCCATCTTGACACCTTCGATCCCAAACCGGAGGCGCCGGCGGAAGTTCGCGGAGAATTCCAGACGATTGATACGGCCGTCAGCGGCACGCGAATCTGCGAGCACCTGCCGATGTTCGCCCAACGCATGAACCGCTGGGCGCTGGTCCGCTCGATGACCTGCAATCCCAGCTTTGGCGACCATCGTTTGGCGGTGCATGGCTTGCTGGGAGGCATCGACGAGTTGCCCGCCGGCGCTGGACTGGCGGCCTCGCGGCGCGATTGGCCCTCGTGGTGCGCGGGCGTGGAATTTGCCCGCCGCGGCGGCGACGGTCTACCGGCCAGCGTCGTGTTGCCCGGCGAAGTGGTCGATCCGGGCACGGGACTCTATCCGGGGCAAAGCGGCGGTTTGCTGGGACCGCAATGCGATCCTTATCAGGTCCGCGACAACCCGGCCGATCCGAAGTATCTGGTCGACGCCAGCCTGCGGATGCCGCCCGGACTGACGATCGAACGGATGGCGTCGAAGCAGTCGCTGCTGGCCGATCTTCAGCGGCAACAGTCGGCGCTGGCGGCGGCGCTGGAAGCCGGCGCTTACGAGAACCGGCGCCGCGAAGCCTTCCGCGTGTTGACCAGCGGCCGCTTGTCGCAGGCGCTGGATGTGTCGCAGGAACCGCCGGCGGTTCGCGACCGTTACGGCCGGCACGTGTTTGGCCAGTCGATGCTGATGGCGCGGCGGCTGATTGAGGCCGGCGTGCCGATCGTGCAGGCCAACATCAGCTATCAGGCCCTCTGGGACACGCACTACAACAACTTCGTCGCCTTGCGCGGTCTGCTGCCGCACCTCGACCGCGCGGCCTCGAATTTGATCGACGACATGCAGGCCAGCGGGCTGCTCGACGAGACGCTGGTGGTGATGATGGGCGAATTCGGCCGCACGCCGAAGCTGGCGATGCCCAACGGATCGGTCTCGTTCTTCACCAGTCCCGGCCGCGACCACTGGATGACGTGTTTTTTTGGCCTGTTTGCGGGCGCGGGAGTTCGCGGCGGCCAGGTCATCGGCCGCTCCGACGCGGTCGGCGGCTGGCCGGTGACGCTTCCCTATCGCCATTCCGACGTTGCCGCCACGGTCTACTCGGCCCTGGGTATCGATCCCGCGCTGGAAATACACGGTCCCCAGGGACGTCCCTTGCGTCTCAACAGCGGCCGCGTGATGGAGGCCTTGTACACGGGACGGGAAGCTTGAGGCGTCTCAGGCGGGACATCTCCTGCGGAGTCAGCACTTTGGAAATAGTCGCCATCGTAAGCACCCTCATCGTTTGCAACCGAGTTCGAGGCCATGGACTCAATCGCGAACAAACCTTTGCCTCACTGCAAAGCGTTTTTAATCTGTAAAGAGGTCACAGAGGACGAGGAAACAGGCGAAATCAGCCTCTACGCCCTGATTGAGACCTTTCGCCAGCATACTTTCCCGGGTCCAACCGCTCCGTTTGTCGTCTTTCTCCAGGTGTATGATGGGATTGGTCGATACCAGATGAGCATTGAGGCAAATGCACTCGACGACGATGCGAGCGTCGCCAGGGCTACTGTCGCTGACTTGGACTTTCCGGAACGCTTGGCTAAGATTGACATAGCGATCCCAGTCGACTCCGTTTACCTGCCGCGGCCGGGGCGTTACGAACTTCTGGTGTTCGTCGACGGGCAGGAACTTGCCCGCCAGTATTTCAACGCAGAGATTCAAGATGTCGAACAGCAATGACACGCCTGGCCAACCGAGTCCAGGACGACCTGGTGATTCTGACAAGCCGGAGTCATCGGGCAATCGAGAGCATGTGATCACGGCCAAGGACGCCGGTTGGCGATCGCCCGGTTTCTTCGTCGCGCCGGCCAAGTTCGTCACACTCGATCCCCCCGAACCAAAAAACCGCCGAAAGTCCAGCGATGGCGAGTAAGGTTGTTTTGTTCTATCGGACTGGAACAGGAAACCGAAAGCCGCGCGGCGGACTTATTGCTCGTCATCGCGCGCATCCGGATCGCGCAGGCCGGTCAATTCATAAGGTTTGTGCCACCAACTTTTTTCCGACGGCGCCAACGCTTCGGCCACACACCGGCGGGCCACATTTTTCGCGCTTCTCAAGTCCAACGTCGGCGGATCCGGCAACGTGTCAACAAGCGACTCCGCCCATGTTGCGTCGACGACAGCCAACGATCCCCAGGCGAGACGCGAAGTCCAATGCTCTCCGCCGGCGGTGAGCAGCGGTCCGCGCTCGGCGATCGGCGCCGCCAGAGCGCGCGCCGCCGCACGATCGTAGCGGCTCAAAAACATCGCCAGCGCGGCGGTCACGATCGCTCCGTCATGATTGGCCTTCGTCCGCGCCGCGCGGGGCGAACGCAAGGCCATCGCTCGCCACAGACAGTCCTCCAGCGACAACGCATCGACGCGCTCGACGACCGGCAGCAGCGCCGCAGCCAAGACCGCGGGATGCTCCCGGGCAGAGGCGGGGCCGGCACCCTCCGCGGCTGCGCGCTCGAACAAGCCGAAAGCCTCGTCCAAGAGCGTCCTTGCCCGTGCGGCATCGCCCTGAACGAGTCCACTGGCCACGATCCCCAGAGCGTATCCGCGCTCGCTGATCTCCTCGCACTTCGGCGCCAAGCGGGCGGCGCGGTCGGCATCGGCGCCGGCCATGCGGTAGAGAACCGGCAATGCTTGCCAGTAAAGCGCTGTGGAAAACTCCAACTCATCGAGCAGGCGCTCGGCGGCGGTGGGGTCGTAGCCGGCAAGCCCACGGGCGACCCCAGCCCAATAGCGATCGGCAAACTGGCCGGTGAAGCCGGCGCTCAACTTGATCGCCGCCGGGCCATCGATTCTCGCCAGCGAGCCGGCGAAGCGGGCGCGGAGGTGAGGGGCGAGCTCGTGGGCGCGCTGGGCCGCCTCGCTGGGCACCGGAAGCTGCTCGGCCAATTTTTCTCCTTCACGCAACAACGCCGTGCCGCGCTCGACCTCGCCCAGATCGAGCCAAGCCTCGGCGATTTTCCCCATCAGCTCCGCTCTCTGCGCGACGTCGGGCTCGGCACGCGCGTGCAACAGCGCGCTGGCGAGCAGGTCCTCCTTCTGCTGACGCTCTTCGTCGGTCAAGCTGGCGCTGGCCGCAAGATAGAGCCGGCCTCGATGGTGTGGCGAGCTAATCGCCTCGCCCAGCGCCAACGCTTCCGCCAGGTCCTCCGGAAGCATCGCCGCCGCCGCCTGAAAGCGGAATTGTTCCGCGAAATCCGCCGCGCCCAGCAGCTTGAAAATCGCGAGGCCGGCAAAGTCGGAGATGCGGCTTGGGTCGAGCGTGGCCAGCGTTGCCATCAGCCAGATTTTTTCGGGCTGCACGCCGACCTGCTTTACGCTCGCAGCGATTGGCTCGACCAAACGCAGGGCCGCGGCGCGCCGCTGGGCGCGAGTGAGCGGCTCTTCGAGCGAACTCAGCCGGTTCATGGGAGGCTCGCTTTCTCGCCTCACCGTCAATTCGACCGGCTTCACGTCGCCGGCCAGCAAGAATCCTTGCAGTGGGTAACCATCGCCGCTCGCCAGCAGAAAGACCGGACCCAGGTTCAGACCCGGCAGTCGGAAGCGTCCCTCTTCGTCCGTCACCGTTTGCGTGCATCGCGGACCGTCGCCCGTTTGAAACACCTTTAATCCGGCGACCGGCTCGCCTCGCCGATCGATGACGCGGCCGTCGATCGCGCGCAGCGCCGGTACGCGATCCAGCACCAGGTTACCCAAGGCCGGCGTTTTCATCCGCGTGGGGTCGATGAATTCGGTGACGGCCGGCAACATGCCGCCGGCGAAGGCTTCCACGCGGTACTCGCGGCCCCGCGCGAGCACTGCCGGCGTGCGGAACCGGCCGTCGGCATCGGTCAAGAGCCGTTGGCCGCCACCGAACTCGACGTAGCCCTCGTCTTCGGCCCGCCCCTCGGCGCCGCGCCGCTGCCAGGCAATCCGCACGACGGCGCCGGCAATCGGCCGCTTTTCCGTGTCGACGACCCGGCCTTCGAGATACGTCGTGTTGGACGGATCGACCACCAACTCCAGAGGCTTTTGCGCGGCGGCATGAACTGCCACCGCTTCCCTGGTCGTACCCTGTGCGGAGAAGGCCGACAATTTGAGTTGTACGTTGGGCGCGACCCCCTCGAGCGTAAAGCCGCCGTCGCGGTCGCTGCGACCATGCGCCGAATTCTCCCCGCCAGAGGCCAAATCCCAACGTGCTTCGATTTCCGCTCCGCCAACGCCCTTTCCCCGTCGGTCGACGACTCGGCCGCGAACCGCGACGCCTCGCGCCAATCGCAGCGGCCTCAATTCAACACGCGCGGCCCCTTCGGGCACGGGCTGCGAGTCGAGCGTGTACTCTGGAAAGTAATAGTTCCGCGGTATGCGCCGAAACGACGGTGAAGCCTGGCCGGGCAGCAAAAGCGCGCCATAGCGGCCACGTTCATCGCTGCGGGGGTCGTCGTCCGGCGACACGAAACGATCGAGCCACACGGCTGCGCCGGCAAGCGGTTCGCCGCTCTCACGGTCGCGCACCACGCCTTCCACGCGCACGGCACGCTCCAGGTTGATCGTCAACTCGCTCGCGATCCCCTCGGCAACCGGCCGCCCGGTCACTTGATGACAGCGGAAGGGCAACTCGGCGCGCAACTGCGGAACCACGGAGAGCGCGCCGGCGGCAATGGCCGGCACTTCAAAGCGTCCCTCGGCGTCGGTGATCGTTTCGGCCAGTCCGCCGCCCGCCAGGTCGTCGCCTGCCGTCAACCAGGTCGCCAGTCGGATCGGTATGGCGGCGATGGCGCGCGGGTCGTCGCCGGTCAGACGACCGCGGACCACTGCCACCGGTAACAGTGCGACCCGCCGCGCGCCTCCTGCGTCGGCCGCCGGCAGGCTGGCCCATTGAACGCCGTATTCGGGAGATTCGACGCGGACGAGGTCGAGGCCGGGCGGCGCGACGCCGTGCAAAGTGACGCGGCCCGCATCGTCGGTCGTCGAGGCCAATTGCTCGGCAAGCTCGCGCGGCAGGCGGAGGCCGTTCACCTGCTCGGGCAGAACGCGCGCCTTCGGCAACGGCCGTTCATCGGGCCCGACGATCACCAGCGGCAACGACGGTGCAGCGGCCAGGCGTACTTCCACCGGCGCGGCGCGAGGGGGCCAGTCGCGTCCGACAGGGTACGTTGACAGGGCCGAACCGGCATGCCGCACCCAAAGCACCAACGACCTTCGCGCCCAGTCGCTCTCAGGAACCTCCTCCGGCAGCCCGATGGCGAAGCTGCCCGTGTCATCGCTCCGGGCGCGGGCCACGATCTTGGGCCGAGCCGGCACGTCGCCTTGGCGGAGTGCCCCGACCCGCGAGTTGATCGTCGGCCCATCCGCGAGGAACAACTCCGCGCCGCCCGCCGGCTTGCCGTCCGTGTCGACGACCGTGCCCGATAGGGTGACTTCCGGGTCGCTGGCGGCAAGCGTGAGGACGAATAGAAGAGCGGTGTGGAGCATGGCAGTCGTCCGTTGTGAGTGGTCTGTGGTTTCGCGGCTTGGGTGCCACTTGTACCTGCGCCTCGATTATAAGCTGACGGAACGTTCCGCAACATTGACCACCGAACCCGCGCCTCGATACCATAGAATTGTTCGATCTGTTTGGCTCACCCTTTCTTAGCCGTGTTTGTGAAATGCTGCTCGACAACCTCGCCTTTCGAACGGCCCGTGCGTGGGTGCATAGTTTCACCGGGGAATACGACGAACTGGCGGCACGCCACCAGGCAGCGATGGATTGCCTGCACTGTGAGGCGTTTTTGCAACTTGGCATCGATGCCTTCCATTGGCTGAACCGCGCCGACCAGCAATTGCGGCAAGAGATCTACGCCGGCCGATTGGAGTACGACGCGGAAGTCGACGAGGCCCTGGGCACGCTCTACCGGCTTTGGCTTCGTCCCTACGAAGACGCGGAGAAATGGGTTGCCATACAGGAACGGCGCGGTTACAAAATCGACAACCTTGAATTGTTTCGCGACTGTTTCCGCGAGGTCAGGTCGCTGGTCGATTCCGGCGACGAAATCGCCGGCGAGCTAGCTGCTATCCGTGACCAAGCCATCGAAGCCCACCGATCCGGCGACAGCACCTGCTGGGAAACCGGCGAATCGCCGCAGCCCGCAGTTTAACGAACTGTTCGCACGTCTTCCCGCCCACATACAAGAGCTGGCCAAGGGAGCGTTCAAGCTGTTCTGCGACAACCCCTTGCATCCGTCCTTGCGTCATCACGCCCTTGGCGACACGAGGCGGGGCAGCCAAGTTCCTGGCAGCTTCTCTGTCTCGGTAACGATGCAGTAGCGCGCCATTTACTATGTGGAGGAAGGCGTCAACGTCTGGTACTGGATCGGCACGCACGCGGAATACGACAAGCTCATCGAAAAGAGATAGCAGGCTCGCCGGCAGCCGTTCCCGTTAGCGGCAGTCATTCCGTGGTGCGCCGGCGCTCGCAAGCTCGCTGGTCCCACCCTACGATGCCCGTCAACCGTCTACTGTCGACCGTCTACTGAACTTTTCGGCGGCACCACCTCGAACGTCGTCTCGGCCCGCAGCAGCCCGGCGAGCGGGCCGCTGTCGAACTCGACGCTGGCATAGACCGGACCGCCGGACAACTCGCGGGGCACTCGCACGGAGTGCGCGCAGAACGTGCCTCAGGCGAAGCCCGACTGGGCCGTCGCCAGCAGCGTGCCGTCGCTGGTCGCCAGCTTGATCGTGGCGCTCGCGCCGTCGCGGCCCGTGTCGTGCGTGCCGCGGTAACAGGTGTTGATCAACAGGCCATCCGCCGTACACAGCTTCGGCTGAAAAGTCAGGTCGTCTCCCGGCCGGCACTTGCCGTCGGTCTGCCACGGCCCCGTCGAAAAGTCGAACTTCTCCAGCGGGTCGATGGCCAGGGCGGCGTCTTTTTCGAGCTTGTACCAGCGTTTGGCGTCTTGTCCTTGATTGTCGGAAAAGACGAAGTTCCACCGCGGCCCGCCGGCCGGGTCATCGAGCGAGACGGCGACCGCGCTGACGCGATAGTCGCCGACGGGCACGGTGGCTTTGGCGTCGGCCCCGCGCAGTCCGACCGCCGAGCCGTCGCGGCCGACGAGTGTGACGGCGATCTCGGCGATGCGGCCGAGCGTGCCCGGCTCGCTCGAATTTTTTCCCGGCTTCTGCCGCACGGCAAGCTGGATGGTGCCCGTGCCTTCCAGCTTCGCCAGCGTCAACATGGTTCCACGTTCGTCGGAGCGGAGGGCGTAGCGTTGGCCGGCGAGAGTCAGGATGGTGGCGTACAAGAATTGTTCTTCGACCGCATCCCAACGGCCGTCGCGGTTGAGGTCGATCCACAGCCGGTCTTGCGGGTCGGTGAAGAAGCCGTTGGCGTCGCCGTCCATCCGCCGCACGGCGACCAAAGTTCCCTCTCCCTTCGGGAGAGGGCTAGGGTGAGGGGACGTGGCGTCGTCTCGAGGCTCTCCATCCGCGCCGGCCGGCTGCTGTTTCACTGCGCCCTCACCCCGGCCCTCTCCCGGAGGGAGAGGGAGTTTGGCACCCCGGCCCTCTCCAAGGAGAGGGAGCTTGCCTTCAAGATAACCGGCGGCGGCATAGCTCAGCGTGCGGCCGGTGCTGCCGAGGCGAAACACCAGCTCGCGCGGGAACCGCTTGAACACTTCGCCCTCGGCATATTCGACGTTCAGCGGCACGCGCCACAGGCGTCCTTCGCCCGCACAGCGTTCCTTCGGCTCGATGGTGCGGTTGCGGTTGGCGTCGACATAGAGATCGACTTCGCCCGGCGACACTTGATCGACGACAATCGCCACTCGCGCCGCGCTCCGGCTGCCGTAGCGCAACTGGGCGTAGCGGCGCGACGAGCCGCGATATTCGGCTTTTTCCGTGACATCGTCGGGCTTCTCGCCGGCCAGCGGAATCGCCCGCAACGGCGGGTATTCGTGCTCCGCCCCCGGTTCGGGCAAAAGGAATCGCCAGTCCTCGTCGGCCAGGGCAGACAAACATCCAGACAAACACAATGCTAAAGCCAGGACAAGGCGCCCGACCGTTGCTCGCCATCGCTCATTCACGGTCATGTTCACCTCCTCAGGAACGGGCCGCCGTAGCGGCTATTCTCGCGACAATCAAAACTCTATTTGCAGCTCGTTATCAGGTCCACCGGGCAACCAATAGGCATACCACAGATACTTCCCTAGAAGAATGCGAGTGCGGATGGACGGCTGAATGGCAAGTGCGTGAGCGAACTCATAGCGCCAGGAGAAATAGTAGCGATGGTCGTCGATATCTTCTTGTTCAAACACCCTGGCCGCCCATTTCGGATCGATGGCGCAAGCGGCGTCAACCGCCGCACGAACACAAACGCTCGTCTGGTCCCGAGAGCGGCGTTTTAGCCGATCGACGACCGGTTCAAGCACCAGCCGCGCCACGTCGCGGTCGTATTGCGCCAGCAAGAGCGCCAGCGTGGCTGCTTCAGCCAGCCGGTCCTGCTGATCGTCGTGCGGGTATGAGCGGCGAAACGAAACCGCGCGCCAAAGGTATTCGCGCACCAACTGCGGGTCGATGGCTTCGACAACCGGCAGCAACGCGGCCGCGGCCACGGCGGCGCTCTGCGGTCCGTAGAACCGCCCCTCGTCGGCCTCAACCAGAGAGTGGAGTATGCCAAAGGCCTCGTTAAGCATGGAACAAGCACGGCGACGATCGGAGATTGCGAAACCGCGGGCCGTCCAACCGAGCGACAGGGCACGCAAGTAGGGACTGGTGAGGCGCCCGGCCAACTTGCGCGCTCGCTCGCCATCGACGGTGGCCATGCGATAGCAGACCCGCACGGTAGAAAATCCCAGGCGGTACTCGTCGCCGATCATGGCGAGCACCCGCTCCGCTTCGGCCGGCTGCTGGGCGGCCACGCGATAGGCGATCTTGCCGAAGATGAGATCGCGCTCTTTTTCTTCGGCCACGTCGGTTACCAGGGACAGCGCGGCCGGCAAGTCGGTGCGAGCGAGGATATCGGCGGTTTTGCGACGTATCATCGCGCCGTCGCCGGCGATTGGCAGCGTCGCCGCCATGACGCTTGCGTCAGCCAGCAGCGCCCGCGCACGATCGGTCTGGCCCAAATCAAGGAGTCCATCGGCCACGCAGGCTTGCCAAAAAGAGCGCAAATTGTCATGCGTCGAAGCCAAGAGCGCTTCATCGAGCAGCGCGCGCTTGGCCGCAGGGTCGGCGGTCGGCAGAGCGCCCGCCAGCTCAAACAACGCCCGAGTACGGCGGCCGGCGCCCTCGATGGCGTGGGCGACCGCCGCCGCCTCGTCGGGATGGTCGTGTACGAGCAGCCTGGCGATTTGCGTAAGCAAAAAGTCCTTGTCATCGACGGTCAAATTGGGGATGGCGCCATTGTCGATCCGTTCCAGAGCGTCGGCCGGATCGATCACCGTCCAATAGTAGAGGGCAGTCCAGCGCTCGTCGCGGTTGCCCGACCGCAGCGTGCGCTCGACATCGGCGCCGATCACCTGTCTGCCCAGTGCCAACTCTTGTTCGCGATCCAGCACGTTCGCCCTGAGCAAAGTTAACGGCGCAACGGTCTCGTCGTCATGCGTAAGGACCAACTTGGTGTCAGCGGATTCGGCGATCGGCTGGCCAGTGAAGCGATAGCCGTCAAGCTCCGCAAAGACGAACGCCGAGTTTTCAGCGACATCAGGCAGCGTAAAACGCCCGTCGGCGCCGGTGATGGATGTGGTCCGCCGCACGCCGTCACCCGACTGGTAAAGCCGCACACCGGCCAGCGGATGGCCTCGGCGATCGACGACGCGCCCTGCCACGGTCCGCAATCGTCGCAAGCAAATGTCTGGAGCGTCTGCGACCTTGTTCTCTGGCCCGGCGGGCTGAAACCACGCGCCGCGTGCCGGGATAAATCCGTCGCAAGACACAAGCAGCGAGTATTCGCCCTTGCAACTCAGCACCGGCGGCGTTTGAAAACGGCCGTCCGAATCCGCGGCGATGTCGCCGAGGGTTGAAACGAAAAGCGGCGTTTGAACGAGAACGAAGCCATTCGCGTGGCGCCATCGAGTCCAAGTTTGAACCTTTGCGCCGGAAACGGCGTGGCCGGCGCCGTCGACCACGCGACCCGAAAGTGAAACCATGCCGCTCGGCGACAGTTTCAACTCGACCGCAGCATCCGCATCGGGCGGCGGGGCCACGAACGCTTCGGTTGCCATGTCGCCGCCCGCAGCCCAAAAACGCACCCCTCGGTCGAGCGCGTTCGGATTATCGACCGGGTCGATGCCCGTGAACGCGAAGTCGCCACGCTCATCGCTCCGAGTCGTGATCCATTTGGTGCCGTGCGCATAACTTTCCAGCCACGGCTCATGGGCTGGCCACGACGCCTGTACCAAGGCGCCGGCGACGGGCTCGCCTTCGGCGTTGACGACTCGCCCGCGCACGCTACGGCCGGGGCGCACTAGAATCGGTGGCAACGATTGCTCGGGTTGGTTGGCGTCCAACTCGAGGGGGGCACGAAACGCTCGCAACGGTTTCACCAACGGCGGGGGCAATTCGATAACCTGGCCAGTAATAACACCGGGGCCGATTCGACACTCATATCGACCGTCCGTGCCTGATTCGACACGTGCTTGGGTTTGGCCGTTCGACAGCACCACGACGGCACCGGCAATCGGGCGGTTTGTGCCATGTTCACGAATCAAACCGGTAACGCGGACCGTCTCCGCAGCGCCAGCCAAGCCGGCGAGCAACGGCCCCGCCGGAAGCAGACAAGACGCCGCAATCCATGCACCGCCGAGAATCAACAACCGTCGCATGAGAGGATCTCCGCACTGAATGCGTAAAGCGACCGACCGGTGTGCCCGACGCTTATCATAGCCCGCCTCCGGCGGATGGCCAACCCGGCCGGTGCGCCGGACACACTTTCGCCGCGAACTCCCATATCCAATTCGATGACCGGGCTCGCGTTTGCTATATTGAAACGTGGGTATTCCAATTCGTGGAGGATTGTGGTCATGCCTTTGGCCGAGGTTTTACCGGAGGTGCAATTACTTTCGCGGCTCGACAAGATTCGCCTGATTCAGTTCCTTGCGCAGGAACTCGAGCGGGACGCCGGCAACCTGATTGAACCGGGGCTTTCCTATCCGATTTCATCGCCTGACCGAGCGTTCTCCGCCGCCGCAGCTCTGCTGCAGGCCTTGGAGGAACACGAGGGCCAGCCATGAGTGCCGCAGCACAGCAATTTCGCTATGTGCCGCGCGAGCCGTCGCTGGGCCAAGCGAGTCTGGCCCCGATGCTGACGCTCACCTTGACCGGCGCTCGGAGCGCCACGATATCGGCCCTTGTCGACAGCGGCGCCGCAGTCAATGTTCTGCCGTTTTCGCTGGGAGTCGACCTGGGACTCGACTCGGATCTGCAAACGCAATCGGTCGAGTTGTCCGGCAATTTGGCCTCTGTTGACGCCCGCGTAGTCGTATTATCGGCGGCGGTCGGGAGATTTCCTCCAGTGACCCTTGCGTTCGCTTGGGCGCGTACTGACGCCGTCTCCGTGATTTTGGGGCAAGTGAACTTCTTTTTGGAGTTCGATGTTTGCTTCTTCCGCTCGCGAAGTGTCTTCGAGGTCGGGCCTAAACCGGGCAAGCCATAAGGCCATCGCCAGCGCAGGCATCCTCAGTCCGTCGTTTTCACTGAATCCCCTGCCACATCATCGGCATTCGCAAGTAATCCGAGGCGGCCCGCCAGCGGGCCTCGCCTTGCTTCGACAGAATGTCGACCAGCCCGCCGCGCGCACGCGCTTTGGCGACGTTGGGGGCGCCGTTCGGGGCATCGTTGGGCAACATCTCAAACTGCGCGACCCCCCACGCGGGGTCGATCATCGCCGCCGCGGCAAACAAGCCCTTATATTCCCCCGGTGAATTCAGCTTCCGGTACGCCTCGTCGAGCAGATCGCCATAGAATTTGCGGGCCAAATCGCGGTCGTAACGTGAGAGGAACATCGCCAGATATGCCCGTGACAGCAGAATCGGCTCCTCGCGATCGCCCTGCTTCGCCAACGGCAAACGCAGCGAGATGGCCCGCCAAAGATACTCCTCCACGCGGTCGGGCTGAAGCTTCTCGACGATCGGCAAGAACCACGCCGCCAAAACCGGCGCGGTGTCGTAGTTATTGAAATGCGGCTCTTCGCTCTTAGCCAATTTCACCAGCAGGTTATATGTCCGCTCAAGCTGGGCCATGGCCGCCGCCGCGTCGGTGTCGACGAGTGCCTCCGCCGTCAGTCCTTCGGCGTAGGCCCTGAGCCGAGGAGTCGCGATCAGCTCGACCACTTCGTTCGCTCGCGTGAGATCCACGGGCGCCATGAGATACGCCACTCGAACAGCGAGCCACTCGCGCCCAGAATCGTTGCGCATCAGTTTGAGCACGCGCACGGCATCGGCCGGATGGGCCGCCGCCAAGATGCGCGCGATATTGCCGTGATGCCGCTCGTATTCGCGGTCGTCCTTAACGTCCTTGATCAGCGCCAGCGCGGCGGGCAGGTCGACCGTGGCCAACGCCTCGGCGGTGACCCCGCGCACATAGGCGGCCACGTTGTCGAGCGGCAGCGCGTCCACATCCGGCTTGATCGTGGCGATCAGCTTCCGCGCACCGTCCGCATCGCCACTTTCTGTCATCAACCGCGCGATGTAACCGGTCAGCGCCATCCGCATCGTCGGATCGCCCGCGCCCCGCAGGTGCAGGCGCGCTTTCTCCAGCCAATCGAGCTTGAGCTCCCGTTGCAAGGCCGGCAATCCGTCGGCCGACAGCACATAGCCGGCCGCCCGCGAGTAAGCATCGTCGAGCGCTTCGATAATCGCCATGGCGTCGTCGGGATGTTCCGCCGACCAGTGCTTGGCAACCTCGACCCGCAGCATGTCGGCCATGTCTCCCTTGACGCCCAGCGCCTCCAGCCGATCGAGCGCCGCGGCTGGGTCGACCTTGACCAACTCACGCAACACCGCCCCACGATCGCGGTCGTCTATTGCCTTCGGCAGAGCATCGAGCGCGGGCTTCAGCACGCGCCTGGCCAAGGCGAGATCGGCCGCCGGATCGACGTCGGGCAGCGTGGCCAAACGGCGCTGGGGCGGTTCGCTGGCCCGCGTGAGCACACTCTCGACATCGTCGCCGGCTTTCAGCGGTTGCCCGTGAAAGCGGAAGCCTTCCTTCTCGACGAACACGAAGGCGGCTTCGTTTTGATAACCCGACAACTCGAAACGTCCGTCGTTGTCCGAGGCGGCTTGCGTGCGTTGCGGGCCGTCGCCCGATTGAATGACCGTCGCGCCGGACACCGGCCGGCCTTGGCGATCGACAACGCGCCCGGCGATTGACCGCAGCGAGTCGATCACGACGTCTGGAAAGACAGGCGGCTTGTCCGCGGCGAACTCAACCCACTCGGTCCATTGCGGCGTGTGGCCCTCGGTGCCGATTTGAACGCGGTAGGGGGCGCCGACTTCGATCCACGCGCGGTACTCGCCGTTGGCGTCGGTCGACAGTTCTCGCGGCTCGCTATACCAAACCACGGGGTTTTCCACCGATTGTCCCTGGAAATCGACCTTGGTCACGGCTTTTTCGATCTTCGCCCCCGCCACGGTACGGCTGGCGCCATCGACCACTCGGCCGCGGGCGAGCGCGAGCTCGATGGGTGGCAGTTCAAAACCGGCTTTGCCGCCGGGCACCTGATAATTGTGATGGAGAAACCAGGCCGGCGCCCCGCGCGACTTGCTGAACTGCAGATACATATTGAACAGTCCGGGCAACCGCAAGAAATCGAAGTGTCCGTCTTCGCCGGTGGCGGCCGGAGACGACGAAGAACCGTTGTTCTCGTTCACACCCACCATCACGTCGGACAGCGGCTTGCCAGTGGCCGCCTCTCGCACCACGCCCTGCACGCGGACTGCCGGCTTGAAAGGAATGGTGATTTCGGCAGTTTTGCCGACTGCGACGGCAACCTCATTGGGCACCGCGGGCAGAAACGGCCGTTCCGGTTTGCGAACGACCGAGATGTAGCGGATCGTGCCCGCCGCGATGACCGGAATCTGAAACCCTCCTTCTTTGTCGCTCGTCGCCGTCGCTTCGGCCAGCGTCGAGTCGGGGCTTGGGTTGTTATCGCTGGGATAGCTCAAAAGCCAGATGCCGACACCATCGACCAAATCTTTTTCCGGCGCAACAAACCGCCCGTGGACACGGCCAACCGGTCTGAGCGCAATCCTGATCTCCGCCGGTTCTCCAGCCGTCGACGGCCTTAAATATCGCGATTGAGTACCGTACTGGTCGGTGACCACTCGGACCTGCGAAAGCTCGTCGCGGCTGAAGGCCGAAATCGTGGCCTTGCCTTCGCGATCGGTGGTCGCCGCGGCACAGAGCTGCGATGCTTCGGGCAAGAGCCGGCTGCCGCCTTCGTGATAAGTGATTACCGGCAGCGTTACTTGCGCCTCCGGCACCGGCTTGCCGTCCGGCCCAACGACAAGGACAGGCACATTCGCGGCCTCGGGCAGCACGAGCCGCACTTCTTCCGCCCGCGGCTTGCCGTCCTCAAACAGCAGCTTATGAGTCAGGCGTCGACCGCGGACGCCCGCCCAAATCTCTCCGCGTGGCCAAATGGCCGCCCCAACATCCGTGGGCGGTTGCAAAGTGAACCGCCCCTGTTCATCACTCTTGGCGTCGAGGGTCTGGTTCTTGCGTTCTTTGTTCCGCCAGGAATAGACCACGTCGGCCGCGGCGATCGGCTGGCCTTTCTCATCGACTACCACGCCCGACAGCGGCTTCATCGCTGCCTCGTCTTTCCCTCGTTGGGCAGGATCAGCGGCCAACGTCGGCCACGCGGCGGCGAGAACAAGTAAAAGAACAACACGGCCGATCAGCGCTTTCATGGGCGTAATCCTCCAACGGTTCGCCCCCGTCGCCGACTTCACTGCTGAGCA
Organism: Pirellulales bacterium; assembly: GCA_035533075.1. Taxonomy (NCBI): domain Bacteria; kingdom Pseudomonadati; phylum Planctomycetota; class Planctomycetia; order Pirellulales; species Pirellulales bacterium. The sequence goes on from DATLUO010000235.1 coordinate 23,056, forward strand.
TAAGACGCAACGTCTTGACAGTCAACCATCGGGCGACGGGCCGCAAATCGAGAGATTGAGCCACTCGTTGCGGTCGATGGGTGAAATGTCCAGCATAGGCGTGCATGATATTCAAACGACCCGCCCTTCGGCATCGGCGGTTTCAATTAAGCTTGGCAACGCTGCTGGCTTGCACGGGCATCGCCGCATTCGCCTCACATTGGTTCGCTCAATGGAGGCGGGCGGCAGCGGCTAATCAGGAGTTTGAGGCAACGATGGCAGGATTCGAGGTAGGAGCGGCCCGCCCAACCCAAATCCGCGCGGCGTCGCTTAGGCTACTTCACGCTCAGTTGGCCATTCCTTTTGCTACGCTTGCTCGGATAGCCGCTGCCGCGCCCAGGCGTAATCGGCCTCGGCGAGCGGCGGATGAGGCGGCAATTCATAGTCGACGGCCCCGCGCTGGTACGGCCCGCGTCGTAGGCCCGATTGCAAACGTGCCGTAGATCGAGCGGGATCTCAGGTTCGTTGACGCGCAAGGGCACCGCGACGACGGGCAACATCCGCCGAAGCAAGACCGGAAACACCTGCCAGGTGCCCCGTCCTTCACCACGCGTCCAGGCGCGGCTCACGAGCACCAAATAATCCGGCGGCGGCTTGAGCTTGCTCACCTTACGCCTGACGCGCGGGTTCGGCAGCAGTCGCCGGCCGCCGCGCAACAGGTCGATTTCCATCAGGCTGGCGTCGCTGGCGAAAACCTCTTCGTGCTTTTCCAAATAGCTCTCGCGGTCGGCGCCGATGATTTTATTGGCCGGACTGACAATTTCGATGAACGTCACCAGCCGATGCCGGCGGCGCGGATCGCGGACTTCGATCGACAGATGGCGGCCCGGCTCATCGGGAACAGTGATCTCAAGGTAATCGGAAACTTCCGTCCTGGGCAGTGCCGCCGTCGCAGTCGACCCGCCCCTGCCGGCTTGCGGACGGCGGACTTCGGCCACGGCCACGTCAGGTACGACTCGGTGCCGATACGCCGTGCCGGTGTCGCCGTCGACCACCCCGATTTCGGGCCGCATTTGCAAACGCGCGTAGTAGGGCGGCGGCAACGTGGTGTTGAGCACCGCGCTCATCTCGTAAGGTAGTTTAAACGAAGCCAATTCTACTTTACGGTTCGTATCCCAAGTTCGGCGACAACCAGCGCTCGACTTCGGCCACGGTCATCCCCTTTCGCCGGGCATAGTCTTCCACCTGGTCGCGCGTGATGCGGTCGACGGAAAAGTAACGCGCCGCGGGATGGGCGAAGTAAAGCCCGCTCACGCTCGCGGCAGGGTACATTGCGAAATTCTCGGTCAGCCGGATGCCGGTGGCCCGCTCGGCATCGAGCAGATCGAAGAGGATGCCCTTCTCCGTGTGATCGGGACAGGCCGGATAGCCGGGCGCCGGACGAATGCCGCGGTATTTTTCGTCGATCAAGTCGTCGTTCGTAAGCCGCTCTTCGCGGCCGTAACCCCACTCGCGCCGCGCCAGTTCGTGCAACCGCTCGGCGAACGCCTCGGCCAGCCGGTCGGCCAGCGCCTTCGCCATGATCGCCTGGTAGTCGTCGTGGTCGGCCTCGAAGCGATGCACCAATTCGTCGGTGCCGTGCCCGGTGGTGACGGCGAACGCGCCTAGATAATCGCGCCGGCCGCTGTCGGCGGGCGCCACAAAGTCGGCCAGCGCGTAAAACGCCGCCGTGCCCTTCCGCTCCCACTGCTGCCGCAACGTGTGAAATCGCACTCGCTCGGCCGCGCGGCTTTCATCATCATAGACCGCGACATCGTCGCCCACCGATGCAGCGGGCCAGAAGCCATACACGCCCCGCGCTTGCAGCAGCTTTTTGGCGACGATCTCGTCCAGCAACCGCGTCGCGTCGTCGAACAGCTTGCGGGCCTCGCCGCCCACTTCGGCGTCGTCGAAAATCTTCGGATATTTGCCGCGCAGCTCCCAAGCGGCGAAGAAGGGCGACCAGTCGATATATCGCACCAGCTCGTCGAGCGGAAATTCGTTGTGTACCCGCGTGCCGAGAAACGACGGCGCGTCGATGCGGACGTTCGTCCAATCGGTCTGGAAACGAGCGGCCACTGCCTGTGCGTATGGCACCAAGTGGACCGACTGCCGCTCGTGGTAGGCGGCCGCGAGCCGGTCTTGCTCCGCCCGGTTCTTGCGATCGAAATCGTCTTTCGACTTGGGATTGAGCAACTGCTCGACCACGCCGACCGACCGCGAGGCGTCGAGCACATGGACCGTCGCTCGGCTATAGGACGGGGCGATCTTCACCGCCGTGTGCTTGGCGCTCGTCGTGGCCCCGCCGATCAACAGCGGCGTGGTGAACTGTTGCCGCTCCATCTCTTTGGCCACGTGGACCATCTCGTCGAGGCTGGGAGTGATCAACCCGCTCAAGCCGATCAGGTCGACGCCTTCCTTCACGGCGGTCTCCAAAATCCGCTCGCAGGGCACCATCACGCCCAGGTCGATTATCCGATAGTTGTTGCAGGCCAGCACCACGCCCACGATGTTCTTGCCGATGTCGTGAACGTCGCCCTTGACCGTGGCCATCAGGATGGTGCCGCGCGGGGCGTCGCTTTGTCCGCTGGCCGCCTTCTCGGCTTCCATAAAAGGCAGCAGATACGCCACGGCCTTCTTCATCACACGGGCACTCTTCACCACCTGCGGCAGAAACATCTTGCCGGCCCCGAACAGATCGCCCACCACCTGCATGCCGGCCATCAGCGGCCCTTCGATGATCGACAGGCCGGTCGGATATTTTTGCCGGGCTTCCTCCACGTCGGCGTCGATGTAATCGACGATGCCGCGCACCAGGGCGTGCGAGAGCCGCTCATCCACCGGCGCGTTGCGCCAGGCCAGGTCGGCACCGGCCTGCTTGCCGCCTTGCCGCTTGACGGTCTCGGCAAACTCCACGAGCCGCTCGGTGGCGTCGGGCCGGCGGTCGAACAGCACGTCTTCGACCCGCTCACGCAACTCCGGCGGAATATCTTCATAGACGGCGAGCTGGCCGGCGTTGACGATGCCCATGTCGAGGCCGGCCCGAATGGCGTGGTATAAGAACGCCGAGTGCATGGCCTCGCGCACCACGTCGTTGCCGCGGAACGAAAACGAAATATTGCTTACCCCGCCCGACACCTTCACTCCCGGACAAACCTGCTTGATCTGCCGCGTGGCCTCGATGAAGTTGATGGCGTAACGGTTGTGCTCTTCGATGCCGGTGGCCACCGTGAGGATGTTGGGGTCGAAAATGATGTCGGTCGCGGGCATGCCAACCTTTTCGGTCAGCAGCTTGAATGCCCGGCGGCAGATGCGGACCTTGTCTTCGACTGTGGTGGCCTGGCCCTGTTCGTCGAAGGCCATCACCACCACGGCCGCGCCGTAACGGCGGACGAGCCGAGCATAATGCAGGAACTGCTCCTCGCCTTCCTTGAGGCTGATGGAGTTGACGATCGACTTGCCTTGCACGCACTTCAGGCCCGCCTCGATCACCGACCACTTCGAGCTGTCGATCATGATCGGCACGCGGCTGACGTCGCTCTCGGCGGCGATCAGGTTCAGGAACCGCGTCATGGCGGCTTCACCGTCGAGCATCGCCTCGTCCATGTTGACGTCGACGATGTTGGCGCCGCCTTCCACCTGGCCGCGGGCCACGGCTACGGCTTCTTCGAACTGCCCGTTCAGCACGAGCTTGGCGAACTTCTTCGAGCCGGTGACGTTGGTCCGCTCGCCGATCATGATGAAGTTGCTTTCGGGGCGGATGGTGAGCGTCTCCAGGCCGCTCAGGCGCGTAAGCGGTTCGGGCCTGGCACGCACGCGGGGAGCCTGGCCTTCGACCGCCTGGGCGATGGCGCGAATGTGCCGCGGAGTCGTGCCGCAACATCCGCCGACGATATTCAGCCAACCTTGCCGGGCGAATTCGCCGAGCGTGGCCGCCATCATTTCGGGCGTTTCATCGAAGCCGCCAAAGGCGTTCGGCAGGCCGGCGTTGGGATAGCAGCTCACGTACACCGATGCGATCTGCGACAGCTCTTCGACATACGGCCGAATGTGCTCGGGCCCCAGCGCGCAGTTCATGCCGACGCTCAGCAGGTTGGCGTGCGAGATCGACGTCCAGCACGCCTCCACCGTCTGTGCCGAGAGCGTCCGCCCGCCTTGGAAAATGGTGAACGACGCCATCACCGGCAACCGCACCTGGCGATCGTCGAAATACTTCTCGATGGCGAACAGGCAGGCCTTGAGCACCAGCGTGTCGAAGGCCGTTTCGGGCAACAGCAGATCGACTCCACCGTCGACCAGCGCCTCGACCTGCTCGTAATAGGTGGCCACCATCTCGTCGAACGTGACCGCCCGGTAACCGGGATCGTGGACGTTGCCGGCAATCGAAAGCTGCCGGTTGGTGGGGCCGATGGAACCGGCCACGAAGCGCGGTTTTTCCGGCGTTCGGGCAGAGAAATCGTCGGCCGCCCGGCGGGCCAATGCCGCCGCCGCCAGATTCAGTTCGCGCACCTGGGATTCGAGTTCGAAATCGGACATTGCCACCGAGGTGGCGCCGAAGGTATTCGTCTCGATGATGTCGGCGCCGGCCTCGAGATACTGACGATGAATGTTCTCGATCGCCTCCGGCTGCGTGATCGAGAGGATATCGATGAAGTTTTTGAGGTCCTTGGTGTGTCCGGCGAACTGCGGGCCGCGGAAGTCGCTTTCGTTGAATTTGAGCGCATGGACCATCGTGCCCATCGCTCCGTCGAGGATGAGAATGCGCTCGGCCAGCAGGCATTCGAGCACTTCGCGGTCCTGTTTTTGTTCTGCGGCGGCCATCGACGTTAGGGCTTGCGTAACAAGTGTTTATATTCGACCTTCAGGCCTCAAATATGGCACAGCCGGCCGTGTGGCTCAAGGCGAGGTCTGCGGCGGCTCCAGGGTTACGGGCAGCGTCGGGCGCTGTATATTGGAGGGCGGTTAGGTCACTGCCCCGCTTTTATTCTCACCGCCCCATGCAGCCCACGAAGCAACTCATCGACGAATTGTATCTCGACAAAATACGGGCGGCCCGCGAAATGTCGCCGGAACAGAAGCTTTTGGCCGGCCCGCGGCTGTTCGAACGTTCGTGCCGCATCATGCTTGACGGCTTGCGCCATGAAAACCCGGGCGCGAACGAAGAGCGCTTAAAGGAACTGCTCCGAGAGCGATTGACGCTAGTGCGGCGAGTGCGAGGCAGAGATGCAAGGTGATGAAGCCGTCGTCGCCGTCGTCGATGCACTTGATGCGCTCGGCGTCGAATACATGCTCGTTGGATCGTTATCCAGCAACTTCTATGGGATTCCGCGATTGACCGAGGACGCCGATATCGTCGTCGAGCTAGGCAAAGTCTCGCTTCATGACCTTATGCAGCGGCTGGGACCGGAATTCCGTCTGGAGCCGCAAGCGTCGTTCGACACGATTACGATGACGACACGCCACATCTTGAGGGTACCCTCGAGCGGATTCACCATTGAGCTGTTCCAGCTTAGCGACAACGACCACGATCAAGAGCGATTTCGGCGACGCGGCCCAGTTTCGCTGTTCGGACGCACGATTGCCATTCCGACCGCCGAAGATGTCATCGTCACCAAGCTGTACTGGGCATTGACGAGACGGCACCCCAAGGACCGGGAGGACGTCCGCGACGTCATTGCCGTTCAGAACGAGAAACTGGACTGGGACTACATCCATTCCTGGGCCGATCGGCACGGCACGCGGGCCTTGCTCGACGAGATTCGTCGCGAAATCCCGCCGGGTGTTTAGCTGTGGGCCACCGTTGCCGCGTCGCGTGTGGGAACGCGTTTGCGCCTCGCGCGGGCCAAGACTCTGTAGGGAACGGACTCCGTGCCGTTCCGCCGATTGCCGATTGATGATCGTTCGGTGCGCGCGGAACGGCACGGAGTCCGTTCCCTACAGAGACCGTTCGCGAGCCCTCGTGCAAACCGGTTCCCACACCCTACCGCGTTTTCGTCTTCGCCTTCGCCCTGGCGGTTGCGGGCGCGGAACTGTCGGCCAGCCAGCGGAGCACGAAACGGGCCTGAATTTCCAGTCCGCCCGACCAATAGTCGTCGAGCAATCCGGCCAACACGACGTCGGTCGGGGCATCGGGCAAGGTACGCTGCCGCTCGACGAAATCGCCCAAGAACGAGGCCAAGGGCTTGGGCAGCACGCTGATTGCCGCCTGCGTCTGGGCCGGATCGAGCCGGGCCAACTGGCCCAGACCCTTGAGTGCGGCATCGACGGCCGGCGCGCGGCTTTCGAGCACCAAGGAGTAATCGCGGCGGAAGTCGGCGATGCTCAATTTCTCCAGCCCGGCCGCGGCAAAGCGATTGACCAGCGCCGGCTCGATCATGCCGGCCAAGAGGGCCGCTGCCAGGTGCCCCAAGGGACCGGTCGAGGCCGAGTCGAGCCGCATCAACTCGCGCTGCGCGCCGCGGTCGTCGCTGGCGTAATAGAGCACGGCCGCCCGTGCCAGGCGACAGGGCCAGCTCTCGGCGGGAAAGATTTCGCGGCAGGTGTGCAGCGTTTCGGCCGCCAGCCAGAGCGAGTTGTCGCTGCGCGGGGGATGGCCCGGCCGGAGCGGCTCGGCCGGAATAAAGTAGTGATCGGCCTCGCTCGCCGGAGCGGCTTGCCCATCCAGGTCGGGCAAGAAGTACGCCGCCAGCAACCCCTGCCAGACATGGAAACCTTGCTTGTCGCCGGCCAGCGCCACACCTTCCCAGGCCCGCCAGAGATGGGCCAGCTCGCAGATGCCGAAGGCCGTCATGGCCGTCACCGGCCGGCGCGGGTCGTGGTCGTTGCGATCGCCGCTCGTGATGCGCCGCATGTCGGCGATCGAGTTTTCCAGCCGTCGCGGGGCGGCCGAGAGCGTCGCCTCTTGTTCGTGCTTGGCGTCGAACACGGCGGCCTTCAACAACCGGCCGGTGGCCGCGTCGGCTTCGAGCAATGCGTTTTTCGTTTTGATCCGCAGCACCCCCTGCTCGACCTTGCAAGCGGCGTCGGGCACGTGGGCCAAGGCGATGAACGCGGCCGGGGCCAAATCGGCATCGACGAGTACGGGCTGGGCGGGCTTCGATGCGTCGGCCCGTTTCACCTCCGGGTCGAGCGAAAGGGCCAGCTTGCGCGGCTGCCGCGGATCGGGGTGCAGCTTCAGGCGGAGCGACAATTGTTTCTCGCCCGGTGCGGTGGCGAACAGCCGGTCTCGCATCGGCGAAAAGATGGCAATTTGCTCGGCGGTGATTTCCAGTCCGGCCAGACAGCGCAGCGTTTCAACTTTGGGCGGTGCCGTCCCGGCCAGGCTCCGCAACTTGAACAACACGCCTCGCGTGAGCGCCCGACTGGGATCGCTCACGTCGGCACGCACGAAGACGCCGCGGGCCGACACCACCGTTTGCACCGTCCGCACGCCCAGCGAAGCGTCGCGGAGCGTCAAAACCAAATCTTCCTTCCCGGTGTGGAACTGTTCGGTCAGCCAGCCGCGCAGCCGCAGCAACGCCTGCTCTTCGGCCGAGAACGGTTCGTCCAGCAGGGGACCATCGGCGGCCTCGATCAGCTTGAGGGTCAACTTCGGCGGCTGGCCCGCTTGTTTGGGCATTTCGGGAATCGCGGCGGAGAACGCGAAGCGGCCAGATTCATAGAGCCGCGTCTGGAGGTTCGACAGCCGATTGCGGTCGAACGGCTGACCGGGCGCGACGTTCAAGAAGCGGCCGATCGCCTCGGCCGCATGCCTTTGAGCGCCGACCACTTCGACCGCGCCGAACACGCCCGGCGGCCCTTCGTCTTCGACTTCGACGACCAGTTCGGCGAACCCGCGCCCTTCGAGCGGCACCACGTGGACATCCAGCTTGGGAAAAAAATAGCCATGCTGGGCAAAAGCCAGGTAGACCTGACGCTTGAGCTGCTCGCGGGACCAATGGTTGAACCGCGCCGGCTGGCCGGCGATCCAGATCGGCTTCTCGCCGAAATCGTCGATCGCGACCAGGTCTTCGGTGGCCTTCCAGGCAATCCGGGCGTCGTCGCGATCGACCGGGTGCGCGGCGGCCAGCCATTCGGCGAGGTCGGCCGGGGCGATGTGCGTCGCGCCCACCATTCGCACCGGGCCGGCTCGATAGCGCGGACCCTCCTGCGCCACCACGACGATGCGCCGCGACTGCAAATTGGGCCGGACTTCGACGACGGCGTTGGCAAAGCCTGCCCGGCGGTAGCCGGCTTCCAGGCGGCGGCCAATGGTCTTCAACAGCGGATCGAGCGCGGCCGCCGGTTCGGCCGCCAACAGGTATTCCAGGTCGCTGGCCAGGGCCTCTTTCAATTGGTCGGGCGTGGTGAACCGTGCCCCGGCGATATCGAGCCGGTCGACGGATCCCAGGTCGCCGACGGTGGGCGGCGCCGCGCCGGCGGCAGCGGCGCAAGAGTACGATAAAACAAAGTACAGCAAGGAGTTAAAATCACGGCGCATGCGTATCCCTCACCAGCGGTTGGGCCGTAAAGATAATCGCCGGCTCGGAAAACACCAATGGCGGTTCGCGTCGGGACGGCTCGATTACCAAACTCCGGTGATCGACAATGGCCTATGGCCCCGTTTGCCAATCTTCCAACAGCAATCCTGGAACCCGCGAGAACTCTGCCGTGTTATGTGTCACGAGGCGAAGCCCCGCCGCCTTTGCCTGGCCGGCCAGCAGAACATCGTAGGGGCCGATCATCTGGCCCTGCGATTCGAGCTGCGCTCGAATACGGGCCGCCTCCTTTGCCGCCTGAGCGTCAAAGGTCAACTCGTTGACCGCGGCCAGCAGCCGACTTACTTTGGACTGCTCGCGAGTTGGATCGGCGCACTTTTCAACTCCCGTGTAAAGCTCGTAGACCGTGATCGTCGAAACCGCGCATGCCGCCGGGGCCACGGATGACATTTGCGCGACCACCGACGGATGGTTTTTCATGGCGGCAATGCACGTGTTTGTATCGAGCAGGTATTGCAATGTCGGGCAAGCAGGACGTCGGAGAAACGATCAGCCGAGCGCGGGAACGGGCGGCATCTCGCCCTGAGGGGGCCGAGCAAATGCCGGATCGTCGATGCGTATCTGCTGAAAAAAACCTTCGGGCCAATTCATCGCCTTAATTGGCTCAAGGATGATTGCCTCACCGTCCTTGCGAATGGAGAGGGCTTCGCCGGAAACGCGGAACTCCGGTGGCAGTTTGATCGCCTGTTCCCCCTCGAAGCTGACTACCTGTGCGGTTTTCACGTTGGGCTCCCAGAAAACGCCGACATCTACCAGAATGGCCGCGGGAACTCGCGGAGTCAATGGCGGGGTGTCCGCGTTATTTCACCGGCGGCACTCCCTATGCCCAGCCTGACGATTCATTCGCAAACCTTCTTCCAATTGCTCGACGAACCGCTGACGCAACTCGATGGGCTTGATGACCTCGGCAAAGCCCGTCCACGGCAACAGCCACCACAGGATTTCGTCGAGGCCGTCGACGCGGAACTGGAGCGTAACGGAGCCATCGCGGTGCCGCTTGACTTTCTGCGTGTGGTGCCAACGGGTCTCCGTTACCTGCACCGCCGCCTCTTTTGCGAAACGAATCTCGACATCGTGGCTCGGTTCGCCGCGAAAGATGTCCCAGGCATTGCCCAGGTGGGCGCGCAGATCGAAATCGTCGGGCACCTCCGCCGCTCGCTCCAGCAGCCGCAGTCCGCGGAAACGCACCACTCGCAGATTTCGCGGCGCCGTTTCTCCTTCTGCTCTCGCAATCAAGTACCACGCCTGCCGCGCCAGGCAGAGCCGATAGGGGTGCAGCGTTACGCGCCACGGCTTCTCTGAATAAGGGCTGCGATAGCTGCCGCGAAGTTGCCTCCGCTCAACGAGTGCCCGTTGAATCGTCGCGATCGTTTCGCGGTGCGCGCTGTGATCGACCATCTTCAGGCCCAGCACTTAAGTTTAGCCGACTTTTCTTTGCTTGCATTCGAGGCGGGCTCCAGTGACCAGTAGCTGCAGCGCCGTCCAGCCACGCCACAATACCATCCAGCCGGGACGTTTGTCGCCGCGACGGTTTTGGTGGCCTCCAAGACGCG